>NZ_OZ060370.1:0-300000 GCF_964058955.1 Buchnera aphidicola (Phyllaphis fagi) | reverse complement strand
CTGTGACAATATCATGAATTTTAATTTTTCCTGTATGCATTTTCCCGATATGACCAATTGCTTGTGCATAATTTTTTACATTATATACTTCAAAAATTGATTGTTTTATAAATATAGTTCCACTATCTCCAATTTGTCCTCCAGATTCTCCATAAAATGGAGTTTGATCGAGTATAATAATACCTTCTTCATTTTCATTAATCGTTGATTGTTCTTTTCCATGAACAAAGATTTTTTTAATATTTGAAGTGATTATATGATATTTATATCCTTTAAAAATAGATTTTTCGTTTATATGAATTGTATTAATAATATTGTTAATTGTTATTTTTTTTTTTTGAGATTTTTTTTTGTGTTCAAAAATTATATTTTGAAGTTTAGAGATATTAATATGAATGTGATATTCATGACATATATCTTGTGTTAAATCTATTGGAAAACCAATAGTATCATGCAGATAAAATACAATATTAGCATCAAGTTCTTTATTTTTTAAATTTTTTATTTCATTTAACAGTAATTTAAATCCTTTACTTAACGTTTGATTGAATTGTAATTCTTCTTCTTTTAATATATTTTCAATTTTTTTTTGTTGGTTTTCTAATTGTTTTTGAGATTCTCCAAAAATTCTTATTACACTAGAAACTAATTTATAAAAAAAAATCTTTTTAATTCCTAATTTATTACCATGTAATAATGCTCGTCTAATAATTTTTCTTAAAATGTAACCTCTATATTCATTATCAGGTAATATATTATCACCAATAATAAAAGTAGATGCTCGAATATGATCTGCAATAATATTAATAGATTGATTATTATTACTTATATTCAGTTTATTAATTTGATATATAGATTGAATTAAATCATGAAATGAATCTATTTTATAATTTGAGTTTACTTTTTGTAATATAGAAGTAATTCTTTCTAATCCCATGCCAGTATCTACTGAAAATGTAGATAAAGGAATTAATTTATTATGTTTAATACGATTAAATTGAATAAATACGATATTCCATATTTCTATGTATTTATTTTTATCTTTTAAATCATGTAAATATAATTTTTTATCATTAGATGTATTAAAAAATATTTCAGTACAAGGACCACAAGGACCAGTTTCTCCCATTTGCCAAAAATTATCTGATTCATAAACATTATTATTTTTATGTCCTATTTTAATAATTTTACATTCAGGTAATTGAATAATATTTTTCCATATATTGTATGTTTCTTGATCATCTTGATATACAGTAACTAATAATTGATCTTTTGGAAGATTAAACCATTTTTCATTAGTTAATAAATTCCATGCATACGCAATAGCTTCTTTTTTAAAATAATCTCCAAAACTAAAATTTCCTAACATTTCAAAAAAAGTATGGTGATGTGTACTATATCCTACTTGATGAAAATCATTATGTTTTCCTCCTGTTCTTAAACATCGTTGTGCAGTTACTACTCTAGAATAGTTAAATTTTTTATTACCTAAAAAAATATCTTCAAATTGATTCATACCAGCGTTGGTAAATAATAAATTAGAATGATCACTTGGAATTAAAGAACTACTTGGTATTATTTTGTGTTTATTTTGTTCAAAAAATTTTAAAAACATATTTCTAACATTATTAGTTGTATATTTCATATATTCCTTAAATAATATACAATAATATATAAAATCTTTATTGATTAATTTTATTATATTATTTAATATGATATTAAATAAAATTTTTAAATATTATATGCATTATTTATATTATGAAAAAAAAAATTGAAATTATAGTTCCACACCGTGATAAAAAAAAATATAGGTTAGATCACATTTTAGTACATATGGTTCCAAATCATTCTAGATCTATTTTTAAAAAAATGATTATTTCTCAACAAGTATATGTAAATTTTTTTATGATTAATCAACCTCATACGATGGTTAATCCTGGAGATAAAATTACTATTTTTATGGATATAAAAAAAAAAAAAGTGATATAGGTGAAAATATTGCTTTAAATATTATTTATGAAGATAATAATATATTAATTATTAACAAACCAGTGGGATTAGTTATACATCCGTCGTGTGGTAATATAAATGGTACTTTATTAAATGCTTTATTATATTACAATGCTGATTTAAATAGTATACCTAGATCGGGTATTATACATAGATTGGATAAAAATACTACTGGATTAATGGTAATTGCTAAAGATTTATATAGTTATGAAAAATTAGTATTTTTATTAAGAAAAAGAGAAATTATTCGTGAATATGATGCATTAGTTTTTGGAAGAATAGTTTCTGGAGGTACAATAAATTATCCTATCATGCGCCATATAAAAAAAAGAATTTGTATGATGGCTCATATGTCGGGGAAAATATCCATTACACATTATAAAATTATTAAAAAATTGAAATATTATACTCATCTTCGTATTCGAATAGAAACTGGTCGTACACATCAAATTCGAGTTCATATGTTACATATTCGACATCCTATTTTAGGTGATCCATTATATAAAACAAGAAATCATATTCCTCAAGGTATTTCAAGAAAATATTTTGAAAAAATTAGATTATTTTCTCGACAAGCATTACATGCAAGTAAAATTTCATTTTTTCATCCTATAACTAACAAGTATATGAATTTTAAAATACCATTATCTTTAGATATGTTAAAGATTATACAATACTTATAAATAAGTTATTAATGATTAGTAATAGTAATTATTTACATGATTATTTTATAATTATTATGTACTATGTACTCTTTGAGTTCAATGTATATGAAGTTAGAAAATAAAATATAAATATAAAATTTTTAACAGAATCAGTTTATTTTATAAATTATAGAAACATAGATTTATTATTTGTTTTATATATGATTTTAATATTTTATTTTAATAATTGTAAGAAATTACATAAGTAATTTGTATTATCTTATAAAATAAAAGGATTTAAAATGTTTATTAGATATTGTAATAAAATATATAAATAATAATTAAACTGAGGAAGTTACTATAACTATAGTAATAAATTATAGAAACGATAGAGTAATTAAAAAAATATAATATAGATTTAAATTTGTAATATTTTATAATTTTTTGGTTTTTTTATTTAATCGTTTTATAGCAGTTTTTAATGCCCAATAATATCCGTCTAATCCAAAACCACAAATAACACCATTCGAAATATCAGATAACCAAGAATGTGATCTAAAGTTATCTCTCGAATAAATATTAGAAATATGTACTTCAATAAACGGAATATTTACAGACAATAATGCATCTCTTAATGCTATACTAGTATGTGCAAAAGCAGCAGGATTAATAATAATATAATCAATATTTTTAGATTGTTGGATTTTTTCAATTAAAATATGTTCAGCATTAGATTGTAAATGTGTTATTTTCACTTTGAGTTGATTAGATTTTTTATGTAATGTATCTAGTAGTTGATTTAAAGTTTTTTTACCATAAATTTTGGTTTCTCTTGTTCCTAATAAATTTAAATTAGGTCCATTTAATAATAAAATATTAAAATAGGGCATATTTTCATTTCAAATAATTTATTTAATTATTTATCATAATTAGTTTTATAATGTTTGTAAAGTATTTAATTGTAAATGCACTATTAAACAAATATAATAGTTTCTAATATAGTTTTTGGTAATTTTAAAATATGATATTTACAATGATAATAAATTTTAGTACATAATTTTATTATATTTATTGAAATATATATTTTTATTATTTAAGAATGTAAAAATAAATTATGTACAATATTATCATTATATTAATAAGATATTGATAAGATCATTGTTGAGTAAATAGATTAATAGGACTTTATTACATAAGATGTAATTAAATATATGTCATTTTAAAATAATGATGTTATAAAGATTATAATTTTTTTATTTTACTTAAATTTATATACTTTTTATGATATATTAAATTGTTAAATAATTAAAAATTTGTTTTAAGACACATGATAAAATAAAAATTTATTATTACATTTTTAAAATACAATTTTATTTTATATTGTACTAATAAAAAATCTTGAATATTTATATTAGAAAATTTTTATAAATTATATTTTTATCAATTTTATTATGATAATTGAATAGAAAATAAAAAATAATTTTATTTATAGAAATATAAAAAGTATAACAGATAAGAATATATAAATTATGATAAAATAGTAATTTTAAGTATGATAATGAATAAATAATTTAAATAATTATGTTTTATTAGAAAATCAATTAATGATTAGGATGTTTATAGCATCAATTAATAATAATAAAAATTATACTTATGTAAAATTTTTAATTATAATATATAAATATTTTAATTTTTATAACTTATAATGAAAAATTTTTATTCATTAATAATTAATAGTAAGATATATTTTTTAATATTACATATTATTAAAATATATTACAGATTAATTAATAAATACATTTGTTATATGTGATTATTTAAATAATATTGATATTTATCATAATATTGTTAGATTATAAGTATTTATATATGATTGATTAAATATATTATCTATATTTTTAGATTCTAGAATATTCATTTTATGTGGTTGAAAGATTTATATTTCTGTGATGATGCGTTATTTATATTTTTATTATAAAAAAAATAATGAACATAATTAATTTTTTTGTGTAATTGAGATACTAAATTAGATCAATTAAAGATAAATAACCATACAATATATTTTTATGTTTTAATTACTTTTTTTAATTACAATACTATAAGATATATCAAGTATTGATAATACATGTATAAAATTAAACAAAATAAAATAATTATTAAATATTATGAATTGATTATAAGTAGAAATAATTTTTAATATTTTGCAGTCAATAAAATATATGACTGCATAATTTATTTAATATTTTATTATTTTAATTATTCAATACGTTCTTTAATTCGAGCTGATTTTCCAATTCTATTGCGTAAGTAATATAATTTTGATTTTCTCACTAAACCTTTTTTTTTAATAATAATATTTTCTATTATATTTGAATATGTTTGAAAGACTCTTTCAATGCCTTCTCCATGGGATATTTTACGAACAGTAAAAGAAGATTGTAAATGGCGATTTTTAATAGCTATTACGATACCTTCAAAAGATTGAAGACGTTTTTTAGATAATTCTACAACCCATACTTTTACTTCTATAGTATCACCAGGTCTAAATTTAGGTATTTTTTTTTGTTCCATTTGTTCTTGTTCAATGATTTGAATAATTTTATTTTTCATAATAATATGTATCCGATTGTGAAATTTTTATAAAAATGAAATAATTTTATTGAATTTTTATATATTATTTAAATAGTGTGTTTAGTACCAATTTGTAGAAATCATTTTATGAATAATATCAACTTTATAAATAATATTTTTTTCGATAAAAGGAATCAATATTTCTTGAGAATCATTTTGATTATTTTTAATAACTAATATATCATTAGATTTCGATCGTATAATATTTGAAACAGTACCAATATATTTTTTATATTTATTAAATACTTTACAAAACAAAATATCTTTCCAATAATATTCGTAGTTTTTCAAATTAGGTAATGTTTTTATATCAATAGCTATCAAAGAATTTGTTAATTTTTTTGCTTGATCACGATTATTAATGTTTTTAATTTTAATTATGATTTTTTTTTGTTGTATTTTTTTAGATTCTAAACAAATTATCTTCCAAATATTATTCTGTTTAATAAACCACGGAATATATTGAAAAATATTTTTTTTTTTTCAGTAAAAGAAAAAATAGTATTCCAACCTAATATGCCATAGGAAGAACCTATTTTTCCAATAATTACGGGATTAATCATGTGTTATATACGTCTCTTTTATTTATTTTATTTTATAAAATATTATTTTTTTTTATTACTTTAATAAAATATTTTATTCTATTAGATAAAATTGCTCCATTTTTTACCCAATAATCCATTCGATTAATATTTAAATTAATTTTTTTTGCTTTATTATGAACGTTTGGATTAAAAAATCCAATATTTTCAATAAATCTTCCATTTCTTGGAAATCTACTATCTGTAACAATAATTTTATAAAATGGTTTTTTTTTAGAACCATGAAGTGCTAATCTTATTTTTACCATATTTTTCTCTTTTAAAATATTATATGTTAATACATGAATAAAATATTATTTTATAATGATTTAGGTATTGAAAATAACATATACTAGATAAATTGTTTTAAATATTAAATCATTTTAAATATTTAGTTTTTATTATTTAAATTATTTCTATATTTATAGAATTTTATCAATATTTTATGATTTTAATATTATGTAATATTTTTATAATTTTATAAAATAAATTTTATTTTTATTTTTATAAAATATTTTATTAAATATATTTTAAAATATGTAAATATTGTTTAATATGTAATTTTTATCATGTTTAAAATTGTATATATTATATTTGTAATTTTAAAGCATTGAAATGAAATATATTATTTTTTTATTTTTTATATAATTAATAAATAATATTATATTTATAAATTTATAATTTAATAATATGTTTATATTTCAGGTAATAATACATTATTTATATTGATATTCTAAAATTTTCAATTTATTCTAGTATTAAAAATTTTTATTAATTTAAGTAATATCATTTATTAATATTCTTAATATAAATATAAAATTATTATTTTATTTAAGTAATATCATATTTAACATTTGGAAGATATTTAATTTTAATTACATTAATTATTTTTTTTGTAATTATAGAATGTATCAACAATCCATTTTAATAAAAGTTAAATAATTATTTTTATTTTTGTACATTAAATTTAATATAAAATTATGTCGTTTATTGTGATTTCTATAAATAAATATATGATTATTTTATTTTAAAATAATTTAATTATTAATATATATGTTTTAATTGAAAATAATATTGTATCATATTTAATACAATTTTTATTTTTAATATATGTAATATTTATATATTTTATTGACTAATATAAGAATATATTAACGATTGAGAAGGTTATAGTGTTTATAGATATTTAATATGATATTTATTTTAATGTAACAGTTTTTACAATTACACTATAATTAATATTTTATAATCTTATTTTTATATATCTATAATGATTATTATAAATAATAATATATGATTTATTAATCAGTTTTGGTATATATTATATAGTTTTTATATTATTTATTTTAAAATATTTTGATAGTTGTTTTTAAATAGATTGTTATATAATAATATTAATATCTTTATTATCTATTGAAGGTACTATTTTGGTGGTTTTACTTTTGATATTGAAATTTTTTAGATAATATTGTTTATAAACAATATCCTAAGATTTTAAATAATATTTTTTGTTTTTTAAATTTAGTAAATATTTTTAACATGTTATCTAATGATAAGTATGTTTGAATTTCTATATATATAGTATTTTCTAGCATGTTGTTATGATTATTTGATTTAAGTTCTATTTTTAATATATTGAGTTGGTTTGTATTAAAAATGAATAGTATTTGATTTATTAATTCTATTTTTTTATTTATATTTATAATACATATAATTTTAGAAATATCAGTTTTAAATTTTTCAATATTTTTATTTTTTAATACCAAAAATCGAGTACTGTTATGTATTTGATTTGTGATATTTTTTTTAATTTCTTTTAGTTTATAAATTTTTATATTTTCTTTATTTCCTATAGCAGAAGAATAGATGTTGTGATTTTGAATAATTTTTTTTATAGCATCTGAAGTACTATTGGTATATTTTATTGTTAAATGATTAAATTTTTTTATAAATTTACTACATTGTTCAAATGGTTGAGGATGACTATAAATAATTTTTATATTTTTCAAATCAGTAAATTGATTTGTCATGAAATAATGTTGAATTGGTATATTAAGTTCATCAATAATATGTAGTTTACTTAAACATAATAAATTATATGTTTCATGAATAAATCCGGAATAAGTATTTTCAATAGGAATTATAGCAAAATTTGATGTTTTATTGTTAATTGATTGAAATATTTTTTGAAATCTTAAATATGTTTTTATATTGAAATATTTGAATTTTTTTTTAGCATATTTTATCATTGCAATATGTGAGTATGATCCTTGTGGACCAAGAATAGAAAATTGAGGTATTTTAAAAATATTCTTAGTCATATATTGATTTTTAATTTTTTTTTGTGTTATTACAGATTCTTGAATGATATTTTTGAATATTTTTTCAATGTAGTTTTGAGATAAAAAATATTTTTTCCCCATATGAAAAAGTTTTTTTAATATTTCTTTTTCTCGTTTTTTATCTTGTATAGGTATATTATTTATTATTTTTTCTTTTATAATTTTTATAGTTATTTTTTTTCTATTAGATAATAATATAAGTATTTTTTTATCGATATAATTAATGTAATTTCGTAATTCTAATAATTTTTTTTTATGATTCATATTTTTATATCCATGATATTAGATAAGATACATTAAATAATTATTGGTGATATTTAAAAATTTTGATATTATTTTAATATATCTAAAACATATTTATTTTGTTTTTAGTATATTTTTATTTTGATATACTATGGATAGCAATTATTGAAATTAATTTATTTTTTAAAATAATAATTTAAAATATTAATCATTTTATAAAATTTGTTTTAAAAATATTCTATTTTCATGAATTATTGAGTTATTATATAAATTTTAGGTGATGTTAATGAAAAGTATTTCTATAAATGCTAATGATGTACAAAAAACTTGGTATTATGTTGATGCAACAGAAAAAATTTTAGGTCGATTTTGTGCTCAAATATCTCATTATTTACGAGGTAAACATAAAATAGAATATACTCCTCATATTGATGTAGGAGATTATATTATTGTGTTAAATGCTTCAAAAATTATAGTAACTGGAAAAAAAAAAATAAATAAATTTTATTATCGACATACTGGTTATATTGGAGGGATTAAAAAAATATCTTTTCAAGATATGATTATAAAATATCCTGAAAGAGTTATTGAAATTGCAGTACGTGGTATGTTACCAAAAGGATCTTTAGGTCGTTCTATTTTTCGTAAATTAAAGGTTTATGCTTCTGATTCTCATAATCATATAGCACAAAATCCTAAATTTTTAAATATTTAATTTTTTTTGGATATAATTATTATGATTGATGTTCAAAATTATGCTACTGGTCGTCGTAAAAGTTCGTCTGCTCGTATTTTTTTAAAAAAAGGTACAGGAAATATCATCATTAATAAAAGGTCTTTATTAGAATATTTTCCTCGTGCAACATTACGTATGGTTATTTTACATCCATTGCAGTTAACAGATATGTTAAATAAAGTAAATCTCTATATTACAGTTAAAGGAGGTGGAATTTCTGGTCAATCTGGAGCAATTCGTCAAGGTATTACTCGAGCTTTAATTCAGCATGATTCTTCATTTCGAAGTGAATTACGAAAAGCAGGATTTGTTACTCGAGATGCTCGAAAAGTAGAAAGGAAAAAAGTTGGACTTCGAAAGGCTAGAAAAAAACCACAATTTTCAAAACGATAATTTAATAATTTTTAATTTTATTTTATTATTATTATGTATAATCCGGAGTATTTAAATATCCGGATTTTAAATTATATATTATTTAATTTTTTTTTTTAAATATTGCGATAAATTGTAATATATTATTTTTGTTCCATATTTTTTAAGTGCTGAAATAAAAAATATTTTTTTTTTTTTAATTGTTTTTAATATTATTTCTGTTTTTTCTTTTATTTCTTGTGTATTTAAGGAATCGATTTTATTAAATATTAACCATCTTGTTTTATTATATAATTGTTTGTTATATTGTTTTAGTTCTGTTTCTATAATTTTAATATTGTGAAAAATAATTTTTATACTTGGTAATAAATCTACTATATGTAATAATATGTGACATTTTTCTAAATGTTTTAAAAATTGTATACCTAACCCTAATCCTTGAGAAGCTCCTTGTATTAATCCAGGAATATCTGCAATAACAAAACTTTCTTTACTATTTATTTGTACAGTACCTAGACAGGGTATTAAAGTTGTAAAAGGATATGCTCCTATTTTTGGTTTTGCTTTTGACATAGATCGAACTAATGTTGATTTTCCAGAATTTGGTAAACCTACTATTCCAACATCTGCAATTAAAATTAATTGTAATATTATAAGACATGTTTCGCCTTTTTTCCCAGTAGTTTTTTGGTGAGGAGTACGATTAGTTGAAGATTTAAATTTCGAATTTCCTATACCTTTCCATCCTCCTTTTACAATTAATATCATATCTTCTTTATTATTTAAATCACAAATTTTTTCTTTAGTATGACAATTTATAATTCTTGTTCCAATTGGAACTTTAATAAAGATATCTAATCCTTTTTTCCCTGATTTATTTTTTCCTTTTCCTGATTGACCATGGCCAGCTATAAAATATTTTTTAAATTTGTAATCAGATAAAGTGTTTAAATTTGGGTCAGTTTTTATCCAAACATTACCTCCATTACCCCCATCTCCTCCATCTGGTCCTCCTTTAGGTATATATTTTTCTCTTCTAAAATGAATACATCCATCACCTCCATTACCTGCAGTTACTTGAATTTGTACTTCATCAATAAACTTCATAATATTTTCTCATAATCATTTTTTATATAACTATTAAACAATAAAATAGTACTTTCACATGATTATTACTCGGTAATATATATTTTATTATGATAATATATATTTATTAAAGTTTATATAATTTGGGATGTTAAGTGTGTAAAATAAAATATATTAATATTTTCTTATTTATTAAATAATAATATTGACATACATGCGATTTTTTAATCCTTTTTTTAAAAATTGAACTTTTCCGTCTTTTATTGCAAATATCGTGTGATCTTTTCCTAATTTTACATTGTTTCCAGGATGAAACTTAGTTCCTCTTTGTCTAATAATGATTGATCCAGATGTTATGTATTCGCCACCAAAGTGTTTCACACCTAATCTTTTTGAATGTGAATCTCTTCCATTTCGAGTTGATCCTCCAGCTTTTTTTTGTGCCATAATTATTTCCTATTTCAAAATTATTATTTAAATAGAGTTAATACTTGTAATTTTAACATCAGTAAAGTATTGTCGATGACCTTGTTTTTTTTTATAATGTTTTCTACGATTAAATTTAATGATATTTATTTTTTTATGTCTTCCGTGGTTTGTAATATTTCCTATAATTTTAATATTTGATAAGGTAGGATTTCCTATTTGAACATTTGAATTATTTACGAATATTAAAATTTTATTAAATTCAATATTTTTTCCTGTCGGAAGATTTATTTTTTCTAAACGAACAGTTTTACCTTCATTAACCTGATATTGTTTACCACCATTTTTTATAATTGCGTACATAAATACTCCTAAAATTAAAATAAACAAGATATTTTTTATTATATTTTATAAAATATAGTAGTAAAATAAAATTTATTGTTTAAATCATCATTTTAAATAATTTATTAATTATATGCTTTATAATATTTATAATTTTAAATACTGTATTTTTAAATTATTATAGAAAATAATTTTTACTTATTTATATTTTTTTTATTCCATTCTTCTAAAGTAAATGTATTTATTGAAATAGCATGAATTTTTTTTTCTATAATATATTTTGTTAAAGGTTTATATATGACTTGTTGTTTTTGAATATTGTTCATACCATGAAATATTTTTCCAATAGCAGTAATTTTAATATGATTATTATCACCTTTTATATATAATTTATCTAATGGTATTTGTTTCATAAGATAAGATTTGATATCTATATTATTCATATTTTTCCATTTTGTTGTAATGTTAAGAATTATAAAATATTTTAGTAATGATTTATCATTGATTAATATAATTTTATATTATATATAAATAATTCTTTATATATAATTTTAATTATATATGTATAATTCTTGATTAAAGTTATTTTAGATGTATTTTGAATTTTATAGATTCAAATTATTAAGGATATACGGTGATGTATAAGATTCCAATGACTGTAAATGGTATGAGAAAACTTAAAAAAGAATTACATGAATTAAAGCATCATAAAAGACCTAAGATTATTTCTTCACTCATTGAAGCTCGAAAACATGGTGATTTAAAGGAAAATGCAGAATATCATGCAGCAAGAGAAGAGCAATCATTCTGTGAAAGTCGAATTCGAGATATTGAATCAAAATTATGTTATGCTCAAGTGATTGATATAAAAAATATTAATTTTAGTGGAAAAGTTATATTTGGTACTACTGTAGAAATATTAAATTTAAATACCAATAAAATTTGTAAATTTTGTATTGTTGGAAATGATGAATCTGATTTCAAAAATAATCTTATTTCAATAGATTCTCCTGTATCTAGAGCATTAATTGGTCAAAAAATATCAGATATTGTAATAGTCAATACTCCAAGTGGTAAATTACGTTATAAAATTTTAAATATAGAACATATTTAATGACAATATAAAAAGTAGTATTATTAATATAATTAAAATTAAATATTTTTATAAACTAAATATTTTAATAGAATATAGTTTTCATTGATATATAGAAAATATTTTCAAGTATTATTATATATAATATATTTCACATTTTATAAAAATTTTATATGAAGAAAAAACGTTCTATTAGTTCACATCGTTGGTTATCTGAACATTTTAATGATCAATATGTTAAAAGTACACATAGTCAACATTTACGTGCTCGATCATGGTTTAAATTACATGATATTCATGTAAAATATAATTTGTTTAAGCATGGAATGAATGTTATTGATTTAGGTTCATCTCCTGGTAGTTGGTCTCAGTATGCTATTAATGCAGTTGGTAAACATGGATCAGTTATATCGTGTGATATTAATTCTATGAAGAAAATTCAAGGAGTATTTTTTTTACAAGGTGATATTTCTAATAAAATTATACTTAATACTTTATTCAATTATATAAAGCATAAAAAAATTAATTTAGTTATGTCAGATATGTCACCAAAAATTACTGGAATATCTTATATTGATATTCCTAGTGCATTTTTTTTATCTAATTTAGCATTTGAAATAACTAAAAGTATACTGTCTAAAAAAGGTATATTTTTAGTTAAATTATTTCAAGGAGAAGGATTTCAAAATTATTTAAAAAATATACGTTCTTTTTTTAATATAGTAAAAATATGTAAACCTAATGCTTCTCGAAATCGTTCTCGAGAAGTATTTTTATTAGCCATGGAACGAAAAAAAATATAGTATTATATTAATTTTTTTTTAAACATAGCTGTAATTATTATGAGGTTGATACCTTGAGTGACATAGCTAAAAATTTTATCTTCTGGTTAGTAGTATTAATATTATTCATATTTATAATGTATGGTATGAATATGCATAACATGAATAATCAAAATATTGATTATACTACATTTTTATCAGCAGTGAATAAACATGAAGTACAAAAAGTATGCATTGATGAAAATTATATTAATATTATAAAAAAAGACCACAGTAAATATATTACTTATATTCCTTTATATGATTCTAAATTACTTAATCGTTTATTAGCTAATGATGTTATTATATCTAGTAACCCTCCTCAAAAACATAGTATTATGTTTTCTGTTTTTGTTTCTTGGTTTCCAACAGTATTATTAATCGGATTATGGTTATATTTTATGTATCAAGTAAAAAATAATCATAATCATAATTCTACATCTTTTGGTAAAAGTAAAACGTATATATTTTCAAAAGATCAAATTAATATTACTTTTAATGATGTGGCGGGATGTGATGAAGCAAAAGAAGAAGTGAGCGAATTAGTAGAATATTTGAAAGAACCTAAAAAATTTCAAAAATTAGGAGGAAAAATTCCAAAAGGTATTTTAATGATTGGGCCTCCAGGAACAGGGAAGACATTACTTGCAAAAGCAATTGCAGGAGAAGCTAAAGTATCTTTTTTAACAATGTCTGGATCGGATTTTGTAGAAATGTTTGTTGGTGTAGGTGCTTCAAGGGTACGAGATGTATTTAAGCATGCTAGAAAATCAGCACCTTGTATTATTTTTATAGATGAAATTGATGCAGTAGGTCGACAAAGAGGAAGTATTACTAGTGGTGGTAATGATGAACGAGAGCAAACTTTAAATCAAATGTTAGTTGAAATGGATGGCTTTAAAGGCAATGAAGGTATTATTTTAATTGCTGCTACTAATCGACCTGATGTTTTAGACTCTGCTTTATTACGTCCAGGTCGATTTGATCGTCAAGTTATTGTTCCGTTACCTGATATTCGGGGACGAGAAAAAATACTTGAAGTACATATGAAAAATATTCCTATTGCATCTGATGTTAATCCTATGGTAATTGCAAGAGGTACTCCTGGTTTTTCAGGTGCTGATTTGTCAAATTTAGTTAATGAATCTGCATTATATGCTGCTCGATTAAATAAAAATTTAGTTTCTATGTTAGATTTCGAAAAAGCTAAAGATAGGATGATGATTGGTTCGGAAAGACGATCTATGATAATGACAGAAATTCAAAAAGAATTTACTGCATATCATGAATCTGGTCATGTTATTGTAGGAAGATTAGTACCAGAACATGATCCCGCGCATAAAGTAACTATAGTACCTCGAGGTCGTGCATTAGGTGTAACGTTTTTTTTACCAGAATCTGATATATTAAGTATTAGTAGACAAAAATTAGAAAGTCAAATATCAACTTTATATGGAGGTCGTTTAGCTGAAGAAATAATATATGGTTCGAAGAAAGTATCCACTGGAGCAATGAATGACATTAAAATAGCTACTAATTTAGCAAGAAATATGATAACTCAGTGGGGTTTTTCAGATAAGTTAGGTCCTTTATTGTATACGGATGATGAAAATAATCAATTATTTTTAAATCATACAGTATCGAAATCTTCATATATATCCAATGAAACTGCTCGTATTATTGACGAAGAAATGAAGGTATTAATTGATAAGAATTATAATAGAGCTAAAAAATTATTAAATTCTAATTTAGATATTTTACATGCTATGAAAGATGCATTAATGAAATATGAAACTATTGATTCTGTTCAAATTGATGATTTAATGAATCGAAAAAAAGTGAGAGATCCAGCTGGTTGGAACAATCATAATCACCAAAATTAATATTTAGAAATATTATATGTTATAATTTTAAATTAATATAAAATAATGATTTTCTACTTATAATATGTAAATATTTAATATAAAAGAGTAAATATATCTAATTTTTATATTTTTATTTATAATTATTATAATATTTAAAAGGATTAATGAGATAATTATGTATCATATTACTTTGGTAGTGTTTGTTATTATTTCATTATGTTTAGTTATTTTAATTATGTTAAATCCAATAAAAAATAATAGTTTTTATTCTTCCAATCATAATAATAATGATATGACATTTTTAGATTCTATAAGTTATAGTACTATGTTGGATAGAATGACAAAAATTTTTGTTATAATTTTTTTATTTTTGAGTGTTGTTATATGTAACTTAAATACTCATAATGTTATTGTAAATTAAAATAAATAATTACTATTTTAAAAATAATATTATATTTTATATGACTCTATAATAATTATGCCGAGGTGGTGAAATTAGGTAAACACGCTATCTTGAGGAGATAGTGCTAAATTATATAGCTTATGGGTTCAAATCCCATCCTCGGTAAAATATGTAATTAAAATCTTGTATATTAAAATTTTTGTTATATAATTTTATAATGTAGTATTTTAATAATTTAATAAATTTTAAAATTTTTTATTTTAAAAATATATTAGAATTTATAATTTTATAATAATAAAACCCCGAATTATTGGGGTTTTATTATATATATAAATATTAATTTATATAGTATAAAAAATTTCTAGTTTATTAAATTTTTTATAAGATATTTTTATTTTTAAAATTGTAGTAAAATATATTTTATGTTGTATGAATATAAAATATAATTTTATCAATTTTGTAATATTAATATTTTGGAGTTTATTAAAATGAATAAAGAAATTTTATCTATTGTAGAATACATATCAAATAAAAAATCATTACCTCGTGAAATAATTTTTCAAGCATTAGAAGTTGCATTATCTATAGCAACAAAAAAAAAATACTCTTATGAAATTAATGTTAGAGTAAATATTAATCGAGAAAATGGAAATGTTAACACCTTTCGTCGATGGATGATAGTTTTACAAGTGACCAAACCAACACAAGAAATTACTTTAGAAGCAGCACAATTTGAAAATCAATATGCAAAATTAAATGATTACATAGAAGATGAAATTAAATCAGTCACATTTGATAGAATTACTATTCAAACAGCTAAACGAGTAATTATTAAAAAAGTTCGGGAAGCAGAAGTCGCGATAACAATTAATAAATTTTGTCATTTTCAGTATCAAATAATTACTGGCATTGTAAAGAAAATTAAAAAATATTATATGATTTTAAATCTAGATAATTGTCTTGAAGTAACTCTTAAAAAAGAAGATATGATTCCAAGAGAAAATTTTCGATTAGGTGATCGTGTTAAAGGTATATTATATCATGTACATTCAAAATTTAAAGGTATTCAATTATTTCTTAGTCGAACAAAGCCGGAGATGTTAATTGAGCTATTTAAAATTGAAGTACCTGAAATTAAAGAAAAATTAGTTAAAATTAAAGCCATTGCGCGTCATCCAGGTTTTAGATCGAAAGTTGCAGTAAAAAGTTATGATAATTGCATTGATCCAATTGGTTCTTGTATAGGTATCAGAGGAACTCGTGTACAAGCAGTATCAAAAGAAATGTTTGGAGAACGTATAGATATTATTTTATGGCATGATAATCCAGCACAATTTGTAATTAATGCTATGGCTCCAGCTAATGTTGTATCAGTTGTTGTTTATGAAGATAGTTATACTATGGATATTGAAGTGGATCGTAATTGTTTAGCACAAGCAATAGGTCAAAATGGTCAAAATGTTCGACTTGCTTCTAAATTAAGTGGTTGGAAATTAAATATTCTAACTATTGATGATTTAAATAAAAAAAATAAAATTAGAATGCGAGAAATTTATAATATTTTTTCGAAATATTTAAATTTACAAAAACATATTATCAAGATTTTAATGCAAGAAGGATTTTCTGCGCTGGAAGAATTTTGTTGTATGTCTGATAATGAATTATTACAAATTCAAGGTATTAATATTGATGCAGTTAATATTATTAGAAAAGTATCTAATCAAGTACTATCTAATTTTTTATTAGAAAAAACATTACAATATCACAGTGAAAAAATAACTGATATATCATCATTATCATCAGATATTGATGAAAAACCAATGACTCTACTATTACCTAAAAAAAAATTATCTACTGTAAAAGATGATTAATGATAAATTATTAATAATATTTTGAATATTCAATATATTATTTTGGCGTGTTAACAATTCATACTTATAATATTTTTTAGTTTGATAAAATATTAATTTAATGCATATAAAAATACTGAAATTATAATCAATACTTTTTATTAAATTATCAATTTATATATATATGATTTTATAAAATATAAAATATATATAATATCGCATAATCTTTAGGAATAGATATATCAATAACCTATTTCTTTTTCAATTTATAAATAAATAATAAATTACAAAATAATTTACAAATTATTTAATAATACAATTACATTAACTGAGATATCTTAAATCATATGTTACATTTAAAAAAAAAATTTTTAAATATATTAACAAAAAATTATAAATTTGAATTAAATAAAAATATTTATCATGAAATGAAAAAATATAAATATTATAAAAAAAATACTAAGTATTACGGTCATAGACGAGAGAAAGAAGAAAAAAAAATTATTTTTCATCCTAAAAGAAAGATGAAAAATCATATAAAAAATAGTGCATTACGACAAAATTTTAAAAAACCAAATAAATTAGTCAACAAAGATATAGTAATTAATGAAACAATGACAATATTTGAATTATCAAATAAGATGTCTAAAAAAAGTTCTGAAGTAATACAAAAAATGATTCAATTAGGAGTAGAAACTACTTCTGATAACATCATTGATCAAGAAACAGCTCAATTAATTGCAGAAGAAATGGGTCATAAAGTACTTTTAAAACATGAAAATGAATTAGAAACATCAGTTATGAATGCTCGTAATATTGTAAATAGTAAATGTATTAAAAAAAATCGACCTCCAGTAGTAACTATTATGGGTCATGTGGATCATGGTAAAACTACACTGTTAGACTACATTCGTTCTTCTAATGTAGCAATGAGTGAATATGGTGGTATTACACAACATATTGGTGCGTATAATGTAAAAATTAAATCAGGGACAATTACATTTTTAGATACCCCTGGACATGCTGCATTTACTTCAATGCGTGCTCGAGGAGCTCAAATAACAGATATTGTGGTTTTAGTTGTTGCTGGTGATGATGGAGTAAAACCTCAAACTATAGAAGCTATTTGTCACGCTCAAGCGGCAAATGTTCCAATACTTGTTGTAATTAATAAGATTGATAAATCGCAATCAAATCCTGAAATAGTAAAAAAAGAGTTAATGAAATATAATATATTACCAGAAGAATGGGGTGGTCAAAATATATTTGTAAATGTTTCAGCAAAAACTGGAGTAGGTATAAATAATCTATTGGATGCAATATTATTACAAGCTGAGTTATTAGAGTTAACTGCTATGTATTCAGGCATGGCTTCAGGTGTAGTAATTGAATCATGTCTTGATAAAAGTAGAGGTTCAATAGCTACTGTATTAGTTCAAGAGGGCATTTTAAAAAAAGGTGATGTTGTACTTTGTGGTTTGGAATATGGTAAAATTCGAGCTATACGAGATGCTTTTGGTTGTGAATTACAATCATCTGGACCATCTATTCCTGTTCAAATATTAGGATTATCAGGAATTCCTATTAGTGGAGATATTTTTACTGTTGTTAAAAATGAAAAACAGGCACGTGCAATTTCTATATATAAAAAAACAAAATGTAAAGAAATGAAATTTTCTAATATAAAAAAAATAAATTTAGAAAATATGTTTGAAAATTTAAATAATAAAAAAAAAACTACATTAAATATTATTTTAAAATCAGATGTTCAAGGGTCTTTAGAAGCTATTGTGAATGCTATACATCAAATCAAACATGAAAATATAGCAATAAAGATTATTAGTTCTAGTGTAGGTAATATTACAGAAACTGATATTTCTTTATCGTTAGCTTCACAAGCTATTATTATTGCTTTTAATGTACAATCTAATGTTTTAGCAAAACGTATGATTGAAATAGAAAAAATTGATGTTCGTTATTATTCTGTAATATATAATTTAATAGATGATTTAAACTTATCTATGATAGGATTATTATCTCCTAAATATAAAAAAGAAATGTTTGGTTCTGCAGAAATTAGAAATATATTTAAAGCCCCTAAATCTGTTGTTATCGCAGGTTGTATGGTAATTCATGGTATTATAAAACGTCATAATCATATTCATCTTGTACGTAATAATAGAGTTGTATATAAAGGTGAATTAGAATCTTTAAGACGATTTAAACAAGATGCTAAAGAAGTACAAAGTGGTAAAGAATGTGGTATTAGTATTAAAAATTATAATGATATGCATGTTGGTGATATAATAGAATCATTTGAAACAATAGAATTAAAACAATAATTGTATTATCATTTATTATAGAATATAAAATAGTTATATGAAATTATTAAAACAATACTATAAAAAAGATGTTAATCGTTCTGTTCGAATTTCAAATATGATAAAAAAAGAAGTATCATTAATATTAACAAAATATATTAAAGATCCTAGAATTAATTTTATGATTACAATTTCTATGGTGAAAACATCAAATGATTTATCTTTATCGCAAATATTTTTTAGTTATTTAGGTAATTATCAAAATAGTATAAATGATACTGAACATATAAATAATATTACAGAAATTATAAAAATATTAAAAAACGCTTCAGGTTATATTCGAAAAATGTTATCTAAAAATCTACGCTTGAGGGTAGTACCGTTTTTAATTTTTTATCATGATGATTCTTTACTTTCAGGCATAAAAATATCTAATTTAATTAAACATGTATTAAGATAATGTTTTAATTTTATTGTGAAACTTAAAAATGTATAATATAAAAAAAAAAACATCAGTGGTATATTACTATTAGATAAACCTTTAGGATTATCGTCTAATCAAGTATTACAAAAGATAAAAAAAATTTTTTGTGTTAATAAAGTGGGTTATGTAGGGACATTAGATCCTTTAGCCACTGGAATATTACCTATCCTTTTTGGAGAAGGAACAAAATTTTCTAAATATTTAGAAAATTCTATTAAATCATATAGTGTGATTATAAAGTTAGGTCAAACTACTTCTACCTATGATTCAGAAGGTATAGTTTTAGAAAAAAAAAAAATTAATTTTACTGATTTTGAGTTTTATAAATTTTTGAATGCTTTTAAAGGTTGTATTAATCAATTGCCACCAATATATTCAGCAGTAAAATATAAAGGCATACAGTTATATAAATATGCTAGAAAAAATATTATTATTCCAAGATCGTTAAGAACAGTTTATATATATAAATTAGATTGCGTTCAACGTTACGGCAATCTTATAGAATTAGATATTATGTGCTCTAAAGGAACGTATATTCGTACATTAGTACATGATTTAGGGCAAATGTTAAAATGCGGCGCCCATGTTATTTTTTTAAGAAGATTACAAATTTCTTTATATAATATTAATAATACTATAACTTTAACAAAATTATATCAATGTAGTCAATTGTATTTTCGATTAAAAGATTATAATATTTTTTCTAATTTATTAATACCTTTAAAAACTATTTTTTTTGCATTACCAGAAGTTCAGTTTTTTTCTTCTATAATATTTAAAAAAAAAAATAAAATTTGTTTTATTTCACATAAACGTCCTGGAATTATTAGAATTACTATAAAAACACAAAAAAATATGTTTGTTATAGGACATATTGGTAATTTAGGACAATTAATTGCATGTAAAATATTAAATATTGAGTAAGTATAATATTGATTTAATTTTAGAGGTTTTATTACTTATGAATACTGTTAAAAAAAATAATATTTCAGAATTTATTTTTGATAAAAAAAATATAGGTCATTCTGAAGTTCAGATTACTATATTAAGCAATAAAATTAATTATTTAAAAAATCATTTTTCACGAAATAAAAAAGATTTTTCTGGTAAAAGAGGTTTATTAAAAATGGTTTCTCATAGAAGAAAACTATTAAATTACTTAAAAGATAAAAACATTTCTCAATATAGTAATTTAATTTCTAAATTAGGATTACGTCGTTAAGATAAGATATTTTATTGGTTTACTGCATATATCCATTTAATATTACTGTCTATCCAATTTATGTAATATGTTTCAAATAAATTAATTAATATGATATTAAAATTTTATTGGTTTATTGAAAAATTATTATGAATCTAAAGAAATATTAATATTTTATATATAATTTCAAAATTTTTTTGTTTAAGGTAAGGATATATTTTGTTAAATTCTATTGTGCGAAAATTTCAATATGGTGAACATATTATTACTTTAGAAACTGGCATAATTGCTCGTCAGGCAACATCTTCTGTAATAGTTACCATGAATGATACCACTGTATTAGTAACTCTTGTGGGCAGTAAAAGAAAAGTTTTTGGTCAAAAATTTTTTCCTTTAACGATAAATTATCAGGAACGAACGTATGCTGCAGGTCGTATACCGGGAGGGTTTTTTAGACGAGAAGGTCGACCTAGTGAAAATGAAATATTAATTTCTCGATTAATAGATCGACCTATTAGACCTTTATTTCCTAAAGGTTTTTTACATGAAATTCAAATTATTGCAACAGTTGTTTCAGTCAATCCTCAAATTAATCCTGATATTGTTGCAATCATTGGTGCTTCAACAGTATTAACATTATCTGGTATTCCTTTTCAAGGTCCTATTGGGGCAGCTAGAGTAGGATATATTAATAATAAATATATTTTAAATCCTACTACTGATGAAATGCAAAATACAAAATTAGATTTAATAATTTCTGGTACAAAAAATGCAGTTTTAATGGTTGAAGCTGAAGTGAAGTTATTAAGTGAAAATCAAGTGTTAAATGCTATTACATTTGGTCATCAACAACAACAAGTATTAATTGATAATATTTGTCAATTTGCTCAAGATGTTGGTGTAATACCGTGGTATTATAAATATTATGATGTTCAAAAACATGAATTATTTAAACAAATTTTTAAGTTATCATATGATGTAATAAGTCAAGCATATCAAATAATTAAGAAAATACAAAGAAATAAAAAATTGGATATTATTAAAAATAATATTTTAAAAATTTTAAAAACTGAAAATCCCTTATTAGAAGAATTTATTATTTTAGATATTTTAAGTATTATTAAAAAAAATGTTGTTCGAAATCGTATTTTAAATAATGGTTATCGTATTGATGGTAGAAGTAAAGATATGATTCGAAGATTAGATACACGTATTAATATTTTACCTCGTACACATGGTTCAGCATTATTTACTCGAGGTGAAACACAATCTTTAGTTTCAGTTACATTAGGAACATCTCGTGATGCTCAAAATTTAGATGAATTATTAGGAGATAAAATAGATAGTTTTTTATTTCACTATAATTTTCCACCTTATTCAACAGGAGAAATAGGAATTGTAGGATCTCCTAAAAGACGAGAAATAGGACATGGTCGTCTTGCTAAACGTAGTTTATTAGCTGTTATGCCTAAATTAGATCAATTTCCTTATACTATCAGAGTAGTTTCTGAAATTACTGAATCTAATGGTTCTTCCTCGATGGCTTCAGTATGCGGTGCATCTTTAGCATTAATGTCTGCAGGTGTTCCAATAAAATCTGCTGTTTCAGGTATATCAATGGGTTTAGTTAAAGAAGGTAAAAAATATGTTATATTATCTGATATTTTAGGGGATGAAGATTATTTTGGAGATATGGATTTTAAAGTATCTGGAAATAAAGAAGGTATTACTGCAATACAAATGGATATGAAAATTGAAGGAATTACGAGTATAATATTAAAAGATTCTTTATATTCAGCTAAAAAAGCTAGATTATATATTTTAAAAACTATGAATAAAACTATTGATGTCCATAAAAATACTATTTCTCAATTTGCTCCTCGCATTCATACTATTCGAATTAATCCAGATAAAATTAAAGATGTTATTGGTAAAGGTGGTTCTATTATTAGAATGTTAACTGAAGAAACAGGTACGATAATAGAAATTAAAGATGATGGTATTATAAAAATTGCTGCATCCATTGAACAAAAAGCAATACATGCTATTAAACGAATTAAAGAAATTACTACAGATGTTATAGTTGGTAAAATATATAATGGAACAGTAGTAAAAATTACAGATTTTGGAGCTTTTGTATCTATTGGTATTGGAAAAGAAGGTTTGGTTCATATTTCTCAAATTGCAAATAAAAGAGTAGAACGAGTAATTGATTATTTAAAAATTAAACAAAATGTTTTAGTAAAAGTTTTAGAAATAGATCGTCAAGGTCGTGTTCGTTTAAGTATGAAACAAGCATTAAAATATAATAAATAAAGATTATATCATTCATCGACAATAATAAAATATATTAATTAATTATTTTATTATCAATTTTATATATTACAAAAAAAATTGAAATAAAATTTAATATTTTGTCAAGATGAATTAAATTTTATTATATTCATTACATGATACACTGTGTTTAACCGGTTTATAAGTATCTATTATATGTAAATTCGATAATTTTATTATAATCTATGTAAACTGGTTGATGTAATCTATAAGGTATTTGTATTACGTGAGTAAGATAGAAAATTTATTTTCTACATTTGGATTAAAATCCTCTATTATACGATCATTGAATAGTCTTGGTTATATTAAACCTTCACCTATTCAACAATTGTGTATACCACATCTATTACTACAAAAAGATGTGTTGGGTGTAGCACAAACTGGAAGTGGAAAAACTGCAGCTTTTGCCCTACCATTATTACATAATATTATTTTAAATAGAAAATATCCTCAAATTTTAGTTTTAACGCCAACTCGAGAGTTGGCAATTCAGGTATCAAAATCTTTTTTAGAATTTTCAAGATACATATCAGGAATTAAAATTTTACCAATATATGGTGGTCAAAGGTATGAATCACAATTATTAGAATTAAAAAGAAGTCCTCATGTTATTGTAGGTACTCCTGGTAGATTATTGGATCATTTAAGACGTAGAACATTAAATTTATCACATTTAAAAAGTTTAGTATTAGATGAAGCAGATGAAATGTTAAGAATGGGATTTATAGAAGATGTTGAAAATATTATGTCTAGAATACCTATTAGTCATCAAACAGCGTTATTTTCTGCAACTATGCCCGGTATTATTCGACGTATTTCAAAAAAATTTATGGATAATCCTAAAGAAATTAAAATTCAATCTAATATTATCACTAGACCTAATATTTATCAAAGTTATTGGATGGTGCATGGAAAAAAAACTGAAGGATTAATTAGATTTTTAGAATTAGAAGATTTTTATGCAACAATTATTTTTGTTCGTACTAAAAATGCTACGTTAGAGGTATCTGAATCTTTATCAAAAAATGGATATAGCAGTTCAGCATTAAATGGTGATATGAATCAAACTCTTAGAGAACAAACATTAGAAAAATTTAAAAATGGTGTATTAGACATTTTAATTGCTACTGATGTTGCTGCTCGAGGATTAGATGTAGATCGAGTTGATTTAGTTATTAACTACGATATACCTATAGATTCAGAATCTTATATTCATAGAATTGGTCGAACTGGTCGAGCTGGTAGAACTGGTCGAGCGTTATTGTTTGTTGAAAACCGCGAAAAAAGATTGTTAAAAAATATAGAACGCATGATGAGAAAACCTATTATAGAAATAAAATTACCGAATATTGAATTGTTAAGTAAATATCGATTGGATCGATTTTATATACAATTAATAAATCAATTGAATAGTACAAATTTGTATAAATATCGTGAATTACTAGTAAAATTACATCCGAATCAAACATTACAAAGTGAATTATTATCTTCATCTTTATTAAAATTATCTCAAGGGAAATGTCCTTTAATTATTTCTTTACCTGTTCGTTCTATAAAAAAAAAATATGGTCAAGATATAAAAAAAATTGATTATTCTCGTAAAAAATCATTATCATATAGTAATAATTATAGAGTGAAACATAGTATGAATCGTTATCGTATTTCAGTAGGTCAAAATCATGGAGTAGAAGTCCGTCATATAGTAGGTGCATTTGCTAATGAAGGTAAGATTAGTAGTCGTAATATTGGTAATGTTCAAATCTTTTCTGAATATTCTATTATTGAATTGTCAAAAAATCTTTCTCAGAGTGTTTTAAATAATTTTGTTCGTACTCGTATTTTGAATAAACCAGTTCATTTAAAATTATATGGTAAAATGAATAATAAAATGATTTTTAAAAATCAATCTGAAACACATCATATTAATAAATTTAAACATTTACATAAATATTCTCAAACAAAAAAATCTTAAAAATTAAAAATATTAATTGAAATAATATGTTAAAAAAATTATGTTTATATTATTTGGAAAATACATATACTTCTTATGGTTTATATTGATTTTATGCCACTAGGTGGCATATTTATTTGATTTTAATAATTGTAAAAAATTGATATTTTATTATTATAGTTTCAGTTTTTAAATTTTTAAATAATTTTAAAATTAGTGTATAAATGTTATAAATTAAAGATTTTATAAATAAAATGTATATTTTATATTTTTGATATTTATAATTAGTATAGTTATTTAATTTAAAATTTTTATTTTTTATTATTTATTTATTATGTAATAATTTTCAGATATATTATTAAATATTATGTTATTTTTTTAAATCTGATAAATTAATTTTAGTAAGTGTTTTAATCATCATCGATTTTATAGTATGTAATCTATTTTCTGCTTGTTGAAAAATAATGTTTTGGTATTTTTGAAATACTTCATTTGTAATTTCTATGCCATCGTTAAAATTATATAATTGAGATATTTTTTTTCCTACTTTTGTTGTATTATCATGTAAAGCAGGTAAACAATGTAGTACTTGAACATTGTTATTTTGTGTTAACTTTAACATTTTATTATTAATTTGGTAATTTTTTAAGGATAAAATTTTATCATGTAATATAGTACTGGATTCTCCCATAGACATCCAAACATCTGTATAAATAAAATCGACTTGTTTAACACCTTCTTGAATACTTTCAGTACATATAATTTTATTATTTGATTGATATTTATTAAGTAATTTTTTATTTGGCCAATATTTTTTTGGTGCAACTAATCTTAATTCAAAACCCATAATATGAGCAGTTTCTAACATAGTATTTGCGATATTATTTGATGCATCTCCTACATATGCAAGAATTATATTATTAATTAATTTATTTGGAGAATATTCTTGTATTGTTAGTAAATCAGCAAGTAATTGGGTGGGATGATATTTTTCTGTTAATCCATTCCATACTGGAATATTAATATTTTGAGATAATATTTTTATATTTTTGTGATCATGACCTCTATATTGAATACCGTCATACATTCTTTCAAGTACTTTAGCAGTATCTGATATTGATTCTTTATATCCCAAATGTATATTTTTAGATTCTATGTAACTAGAATATCCTCCTTGATCAAATATAGCTACTTCAAATGCGCATCTTGTTCTTGTGGATTGTTTTTCAAAAATTAAAGCAATTTTTTTTTTTTTTAAGTATTGTAATTCTTGTTTCATTCTGTTTTTTTTTTTTAAAAAATCAGATAAATTAATAATTTCATAAATTTCTGTTTTATTAAAATCTGACATTTTGAGAAAATTTTTTTTATATAAACTATTCATATATATTCCTGTGATAAAATTTTTATAATCTTATAATAATTTTAATTTTTTATCAATAATTTATATATTATTAATATACTATAAATATATAATTTATTTTAAATCATATTTTATATTATGTAAAAATAAATATAAGATTAAATGTAAAATATTTTATAGTTTATTGATTTTTTATGAACTTATATTATTTACCTTATTAATGATTAGTAATTAAATATTAGATAAATATACAAGTTATTTTTATTATAAATATATAACTAATTATATTACTAAGAAATTAACAATATTTTATTAAAAGTTCTAGTAATTTAAATAATATATAAAACATTTATTTTTTTTATATTAAACATATATAATATTTAATGCATGATAAATAATATAAAATAAATGTAAAATTATATAAAAAATTTAATTTTAATTATTCAAATATTTACTAAAATTGTATAAATTATTAAAAATTTTTAAATAATATATCATATTTTTACAACATTATTTATTCCATAGTTATGATTATATTTTATATTAGTAAATAATTTTATTATGTTATGATTATATTACATGATATAGTATGTAAATATTATGATTTATTTTTAAAATATGTACTTAAATTCATATTATAATTATATTAAACATAATGTAAATACATTAAAATTCTTCATTATAATTGAGTCTTAAATAGTATTTTCATTATGTAATATTTGTTAGATTATTTAACATATGTTGAATATAATTATATAATTTATAAAATAAAATATTTAATTTGATTAATTATTCAAGTATAAGAAAAATGATAAAAAAAAAATATAATCCAAAAGATATTGAAGAATTTTTATATAACATTTGGAAAAAATCTGGTTATTTTAAACCTAATTATAATATAAAAAAAAATAGTTTTTGTATTATTATGCCTCCCCCTAATATTACTGGTAATTTACATATGGGTCATGCATTTCAACATACTATTATGGATATTTTAATTCGTTATAGTCGAATGAAAGGAAATAATACATTATGGCAAATAGGAATGGATCATGCTGGTATTGCAACACAAATTATAGTATCAAAAAAAATTATATTACAAAAAAATACAACTTTAAATAAGATTGGTCGTAATCAATTTATTCATGAATGTTGGAAATGGAAAAAAAAATTCAATAATAATATTAATTATCAAATTCAAAGATTAGGAAGTTCTGTTGATTGGAGTAGGGAAAGATTTACTTTAGATTCTAAAATATCGAATAATGTACAAAAAATTTTTATAGATTTATATGAAAATAATCTAATTTATCGTAAAAAAAAATTATCTAATTGGGATATAGAATTAAAGACTGTAATTTCTGATTTAGAATTAGACGATCGAATAATCAAGGGTAAAGTATGGTATATTAAGTATCTTATATTAGAAAATTATAAATTAAATTATAAACCTCGCTATTTAGTTGTTTCAACTACTAGACTGGAAACCTTATTAGGAGATACTGCTATAGCAGTAAATCCAATGGATATACGATATAAATTTCTTATAGGAAAATATGTAAAAGTACCTTTATTAAATAGATATATTCCTATTATTTCTGATAAACATGCTGATATCAATAAAGGTACAGGATGTGTAAAGATTACACCAGCACATGATTTTAATGATTATGAAGTAGCTTTACGACATAGATTACCTATGATTAATATATTTACTAAGTCTGGTAATATTTGTTATAATTCTGATATTTATGATATAGATGGTAATATTTCAGATATTTATAATTCATATATTCCAAATAAATTAAAAAATTTAGATAGATTATTAATAAGAAAAAAAATTATTTATTTAATTCGTCAATTACATTTATTAGATAATATTATCTATGATAGTATAATAGTTACATATGGAGATAGGAGTGGTTCGAAAATTGAACCTATGTTAACTGATCAATGGTACTTACGTGTTTCTTTATTATCAAAAGATGCAATCTTATCAGTAAAAAATGGATACATTCAGTTTATTCCTAAGCAATATAAAAATATGTATTTATCTTGGATGAAAAATATTCAAGATTGGTGTATTTCTAGACAATTATGGTGGGGTCATCGTATTCCTGCTTGGTATGATTCTTTGGGAAATGTGTATGTTGGTAAAGATGAAAAAAACATACGAGAAAAATATTTAATTTTAAATAATGAAAAATTAATTCAAGACAATGATGTTTTAGACACATGGTTTTCTTCAAGTTTATGGACCTTTCTTTCTTTAGATTGGCCTGAAAAAAAAATATTAAACATTTTTCATCCTACTACTGTTTTGGTTAGTGGATTTGATATTATATTTTTCTGGATTGCTAGGATGATTATGATGACTATGTATTGTGTGCAAGATAATACAGGAAAACCTCAAATTCCATTTAAAACAGTATATATTACAGGTTTAATAAGAGATAAAAGGGGACAAAAAATGTCTAAATCTAAAGGTAATGTTTTAGACCCCCTTGATATTATAGATGGTATTAGTTTTACTAATTTGTTAAAAAAACGTACTAGTCATGTAAGAACAGATAATTTTTTAAACAAAATTTACGATGATACTTCAAAGTATTTTTCAACAGGAATTAAGAATTTTGGTGCTGATGCTCTGAGATTTACTTTTTCTTCTTTATCTTCGATTAATAGAAATGTATCTTGGGATATGAATCGATTACAAGGATATAGAAATTTTTGCAATAAAATTTGGAATGCTGGTCAGTTTATTTTAATATATGTTGATATTAAAGATATAAATATAAAAAATATTAAAAAATATTTTTTATTTTTTGATTATTGGATATTTGTTGAGTTAAATAATACAATAAAAATGTACTGTAAATTTTTAAAGCTATATAGATTCGATCTTGCTTCTAATGAATTATATAATTTTTTTTGGCATAAATTTTGTGATTGGTATTTAGAATTAGTAAAAGTAATATTTAAAATAGGATCTTTAGAAGAAATTACAAGTGTTAAATATACTTTAGTTAGTGTTTTTGAAATTATGCTTAGATTATTACATCCTATTATTCCTTTTGTTACAGAAACAATTTGGATAAACATAAAAAAATTTTTAAGTATAATAGGAGAAACAATTATGTTACAAGCTTTTCCATCCTATGACTTAAAAATTAAAAATTATCAAATTATAAATTTTATGAATATAATACAAAAAATCATTTTGTTTATTCGTCAAACTCGTATTACTTTAAAGTTACATACTTCTAATTTAGTATATTTATATATTAGTAATATTATTTTTGAATTACAAGAATTTTTATTAAAAAATAAAAGAATTATTCAAGAAATAGGATATTTAAAAGATATTTTAATATTATCTAGTTCTAAAATTGAAATTTATAATTCTGTCGTAGGTTTAGTTGATAATATACAACTTTTTATTGTTTTATAAAATAATATAATTTGAATAAAAATAAATATATTGTGTGATTATGTAAACATATAATTTATTCTAAACATTAAATTTTTATTATTGTTTTATTATTTTAAATATTAAAGTAATTTACAATTATTAATATCATAATAAAAAAATATTATAAATCAAAATTTTTAGTATTTATATATTATAAAATAGGAATTTTTATGTCATTATTACATAATATTTATTCAAAAAAAATATTAAAATATGATATGTTAATAAATCATGAATCTCGAATTAATTTATCATTTTATAAATATTGTAATATTATTAATCTAATCGAATTTAAATATAAATTATATAAATTATTAAATAAATTAAATGTTTTTGGAAGAATATATATTTCTACAGAAGGCATTAATGCTCAAATCAGTGTTTTAAAAAAAAAATATTATATATTTAAAAAATATTTATATCATGCACATCAATTATTTAAAAACATTCGCATTAATAAAAGTATAGATGATAAACAATCTTTTTGGATGTTAAAAATTAAAATACGCTGTAAGATTGTTGCAGATGGATTATTAAATACTAATTATGATGATAAAAATGTAGGAATATACGTAAAACCTGATCAAGTCAATAGTATGTTAAATGATCCAAATATAATTTTTGTTGATATGAGAAACAGTTATGAATATAATATTGGAAAATTTAAGAATGCAATATGTATACCTGGAAAAACTTTTCGAATACAATTAAATAATATATTAGAAATATTAAAAAATTATAAAAACAATAAAATTGTTTTATACTGTACTGGTGGAATTCGTTGTGAAAAAGCAACTGCATGGATTAAATATCATAATTTTAAAAAAGTTTATCATGTTGAAGGTGGTATTATAAATTATATTGATAAAGCTCGAAGAAAATTGTTACCTATTCAATTTCAAGGTAAGTTATTTGTTTTTGATTATCGAATGATGGAAAAGATATCTAACAAAATATTATCTTTATGTAAAATCTGTAAAAATATATGTGATAATTATATTAATTGTAGTTATGATTTGTGTCATTGTCTTTTTATACAGTGTAAATATTGTTATATTAAATATGGTGGATATTGTTCTGAAAATTGTATGTTAAAAATATAATAAAAGATTTATATTGATGTTAAAATTATAAATACAATAAATAAAATTTATATTAAATTTATATTTTTTTATATATGATAATTTTTATATATGCAATAGTTATACACAACATGCGATAAATACAAAATATGTTTATTATTAAATTTTATATAATATATAAATACACATAAATATTATAATATATATTTAAAGCATTATAGATAATGTAATTAATATATGATAAAGTTAGGTAAAATTACCATGATATCAATAAATGATATATATCAAAACAAAGTTTTAATTAATAATACAATTGCAATATTTGGTTGGATTCGAAATCGAAGAGATTCGAAGTCTGGTTTTTCATTTATTGATATTTATGATGGTTCTTGTGTTCACACAATACAAGTTATTGTAAATAAAAGTATATTAAATTATAAATCAGAAGTATTAAAACTTACTATTGGTTGCTCTGTTTGTGTGACAGGAATATTAATATTATCTATTGGGAAAAAACAAAAGTATGAAATTCAAGTACTGAAAATTCAAATATTAGGTTGGGTAGATCATCCTAGTCATTATCCTGTTTCTGCAAAAAAACATACTTATGAGTATTTACGAGATATTCCTCATTTAAGATCACGTACTAATTTTATCGGTGTAATTACAAGGATTCGAAATCATATTTTTCATGCACTTCATCAGTTTTTATATAAAAATAATTATTATTGGATTCCTACACCGATTATTACTAGTTTAAATTCTGAAGGAGCAGGAGAAATGTTTCGAGTATCTACATTAGATATGAAAAATATTCCATTAAATAATTATGGATTAGTTGATTTTAAAAAAGATTTTTTTGGTAAAGAATGTTTTTTAACAGTATCTGGTCAATTAACTGCAGAAGCTTATGCGTGTTCTATGACTAAAGTATATACTTTTGGTCCTACTTTTAGAGCTGAAAATTCTAATACTACTCGTCATTTATCAGAATTTTGGATGTTAGAAATAGAACAAGCTTTTTCAAATTTAGAAGATATTATAGTATTATCTGAAATAATTATAAAATATGTTATAAAATTTGTTTTAGAATGTTGTAAACATGATATAAACTTTTTATATAATTATATTGATAAAAATATTTTTAATCGATTGTATACATTTTTATATTCTAAAATTATTCATTTAAATTATATAGATGCTATTAAAATTTTAATCAATTCGAAAAAAAAATTTAATTATCCTGTTCATTTTGGTATTGATTTATCTTCTGAACATGAAAAATATTTAGTAGATAATTATTTTAAAAGTTCTATTATTATTAAAAATTATCCTAAAAATATAAAAGCATTTTATATGCGATTAAATGATGATAATAATACAGTATCTGCTATGGATTTATTAGTTCCTGGTATTGGAGAAATATTAGGCGGATCACAAAGAGAAGAAAGACAAGTAGTTTTAGAATCTAGGTTGTCAGAATTAAATTTAAAAAAGGAAGATTATTCTTGGTATATAGATTTACGTCGATATGGAAGTGTACCACATTCTGGATTTGGATTAGGATTTGAACGATTAATATCTTATATTACAGGAGTAAAAAATATTAGAGATTTAATACCATTTCCTAGAATTGTTAATCATGCTTTATGTTAAAATAAGAATATTTATATTTATATCACATAATATATAAAAATAATTTATTGTAATTTTGTAAAAATGTTTAATATATATCATGATGTTTTATTTAATCATGTATTTACAGAATATTTTATTAGTATATAAATAAATAATAACATACAGTATTATAGTATACTATAAATAGTTTAATTATATATACTTAATTTTAAATATCATGTTAATTTTCTATCTCTATTATTTCTTTATATTTAAAAATTGATAATAGAGAAAATTTAGTAATTATAAAATTATAGAATGTATATCAGAATGATTTTAATTATTTTTAATATATTTATCAATCTCTGTTTTTATATTATCTGATTTTGTTCCAAATATTATTTGTATTCCTAATCCTGATATAACTACTCCTGATGCTCCTAGATGTTTAATAGTTTTTTGATTAATTTTAGAAATATTTTTTACTGTTATACGAAGTCTTGTAATACAAGCATCTAAATGATTAATATTTTGACTTCCTCCTAAAGCTAATACTAATAATGGTGCTATTTCTTGAGGTGATTTTATTTTTATATTATTTTTGATTTTATCTCTTCCAGGAGTAGAAAGGTTAAAATATTTTATTAAGAAATAAAATATTATATAATAAGTAAGACTATATAAACAACCAATAATAGGAAATAACCATATTTTAGTACCGTGACTGCTTAATATTAGAAAATCGATTAATCCATGAGAAAAACTAATTCCTGCATGCATACCTAGATAAATACATATAGGAAAAGCTAATCCTGATAAAATAGTATGTATTACATATAATATTGGAGCAGTTAATAAAAATGAAAATTCAATGGGTTCTGTAATGCCTGTTAAAAAAGCTGTAAGAGATGCAGATAACATTATCCCTCCTATTTTTGATCTATTTTTTTTTTTTGCACATTTCCATATAGCGCAAGCTGCTCCAGGCAAGCCATACATTTTAAATAAAAAACCTCCTGATAATTTTCCAGCTGTATTGTCCCCCGCCATATATCTAGCAATATCTCCATGAAAAATTTGTCCTATAGAATTAGTATATTCTCCAATCTGCATTTGAAATGGTACATTCCAAATATGGTGTAATCCAAAAGGAACTAGTGCTCGTTCTACTAAACCATATATTCCAAAAGCAAGCATGGGATTTTGATAAGCCGCCCACTGAGAAAAAATTTGTATAATATTACTAATTGGAGGCCATATAAAAGATAATATACAACCAAAAAATATAGCTGATATTCCAGAAATAATAGGAATTAAACGTTTTCCAGAAAAAAAACCTAAATATTCTGGTAATTGGATATTGTAAAATTTATTAAATAAATATGCTGAAATAGCGCCTGAAAGAATTCCTCCTATTATCCCTGTATCACAAAAATGTGAATTGTTTATAATTACATTAGAAAAAATAGGTATCATCATAGATGTTGTTTTGACCATAATTTCATAACAAATTACTGAAGCTAATGCAGAAACACCATCATTATTTGTAAATCCTAATGCTATTCCAATAGAAAAAATTAAAGGTATATTTTGAAATACAGCGCTTCCTGATTCAACCATAATATGTGATACTATATTGGGTATAATATGAAAATTAGCTGATCCTATTCCTAAAAAAATCCCTGAAATAGGTAATACAGATATTGGTAACATTAATGATTTACCAACTTTTTGTAAATTAGAGAATAAATTTGTTAACATAAAAGCAATTTCCTAAATATCATTTTATTTGAATTTTTTATTATTTGTAGTAGTATTATGCTTAAATAATATTATTTTTTATTATGTGTTGTATATGAAATAATGTATAAAAATTTTTTGTAGTTTGATTTGCAAGAGTATAAATATCTATATTTTTTAATTTTGATATATATTGTGCAATAATTAATATGTTTGAAGGTTGATTAACTTTCCCTCGAAAAGGTATAGGTGATAAATAAGGAGAATCAGTTTCTATTAATAGTCGATTTAAGGGTACAAATTTAACTGTTTCTTGTATATTATATGCATTTTTAAAAGTTATAATACCGGAAAATGAAATATAAAAACCTAAATCTAATAATTTTCTAGCTACATTAATATTTCCTGTATATGAATGTACGACACCTGTACATTTTTTGAATTCTTGACTAGATAAAATATTTAAAATATCATATTCTGAACATCTAGTATGTATAATAATTGGTTTATTTAATTGAATACCAGTTTTAATGTGTTTTATAAATAGTTGATTTTGTATAGTTTTATTATAATTTAAATGATAATAATCAAGTCCAGTTTCTCCTAATGCTATAATTCGTTTATTAGTTGCTATTTTTTTTAGTTGTGATATTTTTTGTTCTTCTTTTTTTTCACATAATGGATGAATACCACAACTATATAATATATTAGGATATTTTTTAAAATTTTTAAAATTTTCTTGATAATCTGTAATTGAAATAGATACAGTTAAAATTAATTTTACATATGAAGAATATGCTTTTTTAAAAATATTTTTTATTTTATACTTTGAATTTTTACATAATATCATATTTAAATGACAATGAGAATCAATTAAGTACATATTAATCTCTATTTTCCATATAATATATAAATTTATTATTAATTAAATATAAAAAATTTTTCCCATTTTAATAATTGATTTAAAATTAATAATTCATAATTAATATTTTCTATATTAATTAATTGATATTTGCATTTTATCCAATATTTTATTATTTTATGTAAATTGTAATATGAATATTGTGTTGATATTTTTTTGATTAAATGTATTTGATCTAAATTATCTAATAATAAAGATAATTTTTTTTTAATTTTCATAGCATCTAATAATAATAATATAATCCATTGTATTTTTAAAATTGCTTGATGATCATTAATAATAGGTAATAATTTTGAAAAATTATTGTTATCAATTGCATAATACAATTTCATACATAAATTATCTCGCAACTTATATGATGAAGATTGAAGAAAATCAATTGCTAATTCTGGACTATAATTATTGATACGTAAAGATGTTAAACATATTTTTTTTGGTATGATAATATTTTTTTGTATCCAGTTTAATCCTATATCTTCTATAGGTTGAAGTATTTGATATAATAAACACCGACTTCGAAATGTAATATTTAATTTGTAAAATTTATCATTTCCAATAAAAAACCACGTATTTTTTGGAGGTTCTTCTATAATTTTCAGTAATGCATTAATTCCAAAATTTGTTAATGTTTGATATTTAGGTATCCATAATATTTTATTACCATATTGTTGTGATGTTTGAACAATATTATTTATTGTATTTCGAATTGTTTCAATATCTATAAATTTTTTATTTTTTTTAGGATATAATACATAAAAATCAGGATTATTATGTGTTAATGTTAATTTACATCCTTTACAGATTCCACAATTTTTCATTTTTTTTTTTTTAATACATAATATCCATTTGCTAATAGCCCATATTAATTTAAATGTATCTTTTATGTTACAAGATTCTATGATAATAGAATGATGTAATTTATGAGTATTATAATGTTGGATTATTTGTTTATAATATTTTGTTAACCATGGGTTCCATGTTATTCGCATATTTTTAACCATGTTATTAATTTATTATGAATTTCTTGATGTACAACATTAATATTTAAATTTGCATTAATTATGATATTTTTTAAATTTTTTTTAATTAATTTTAAATAACTATTTCTTATTCGAGTAAAAAAATTTAAATCATTTTTTTCTATTTCATCAAGTTTTGATCGCAATAATATACGTTGTAGTCCAATTTTTGGTATAACATCTAAATATATAGTTAAATCAGGACAGAAATTACCTATCATCATATTTCTTAATGTTGTAATAATATTTTTGCTTATTCCAAATCCTCCACCTTGGTAAGCAAAAGAAGATAAATCATGTCGATCTGATATTACCCATGTACCATCTTTTAAATTAGGTTTAATAATATTTTCAATTAATTGTATACGAGCAGCATACATAAGTAATAACATTGTTTTTGCATGCATAACTTCATGACGATGAAAATTTTTTATAATATTTCTTATTTTTTCTGCTATGGGAGTACTACCAGGTTCATGTACAATAATATTTTTTTTAATCCCATATGTTTCAAGTATTTTTTTTACTATAATACATGCACTAGTTTTTCCAGAACCATCAATGCCTTCTATAACAATAAATTTGCCTTTTATCATTTTGTATATTTTTCAATTAAAATATATTTTATTTATTAATATTTTATTTTATTTTTATTATTTAAATATAATATTTAATGATATTTTGATATTTAAAATTTATAAAAATTTTAAATAAATTAATTATTTTGTTATTGAATATAGATTATTATTTAAAAATATTTTAAATATATTATATTAATAAATTTTTTATTCTTAAATATAAAATAAAAATTATAATTTATAATGTTATAATTATTTATAAATTATAAAATTATATAAATATATTAAAATATTTTATAATTAACATAAATCAAACAAGTAGTATTTAATTTATGTTAATATAGATATATTTATTATATAATTATTTTTTTAATATTTTTTTTCCTTTATAAAATCCATTTTTTGTAATACAGTGTCGGATATGTATTTCGTTACTAACTTGATCTTTTGATAAAGATATTGTTTTTAATTTATCATGAGATCGTCTCATTCCTCTCTTTGATCGTGTTGGTTTACTTTTTTGTACTGCCATAATGTTATGTCCTTGTAAAATATTATATATGCATAATTATAAAATAATAATAATTTATATGTAATTTATTTTATTGGTAAGAATGAAATTAATATAATTTTTATTTCAAATATTTTTTAAATCTTTTTTCTAATGGAGCATATACATAGGTTTTCTTATTATTATAAGGATGATAAAACATAACACTTACTGCATGTAATAACATATGTTGAGAGTGATAATTTTTATTTATTTCACAATCTAATAGTTTATTTCCGTAATCATGATCAAAAATAATTGGATATCCTATATATGCTAAATGAACTCGTATTTGATGTGTTCGTCCAGTTTTTGGTTCTATTGTAACCATAGCATTTGAAAAAAAATTTTTTTTCAAGGTAAAGATAGTTTTTGAATCCTTTCCATTTTTATCAACTGTAACTATTTTTTTTCCATTATGTATTTTTTTTATAAGGGGTTGATCAACAATAATTTTTTTTTTTAACCAATTTCCATGCACTAATGCTATATATTTTTTTTTAATTATTTGATTTCTAAACTGTTGATGAAGATATGTGAGAGAGGATTTTTTTTTTGCTAACATTAATATACCAGATGTATTACGATCTAATCGATGTATTAATTCTAAATATTTATAATTTAATTTTAATAATCTTAAACTTTCTATAATTCCAAAATTTAAACCACTACCACCATGTACTGCTATTCCTGATGGTTTATTAATAATCAATAAATATTTGTCTTCATATATAATCGAGGATAATATTTTTTTTTTAATTTTTTCATTTAGAATTATATGATTATTATTTTTTTTTTGAACTAAAAAATATGGAATATGTAATATATCTCCTAATTGTAATTTATAATTAGGTTTAATTTTTTTTTTATTAACTTTAATATAACCAATTCGTATAATTTTATATAATTTATTTTTAGGAATTGTATTAAATTTAGAACGTATAAAATTATCTATACGTTGATTTATCATATTATTTACAACTTTTATTATATTTGATAACTTGATTTTTTTTATTATCATGCATCCTCAGAAATATATTAATTTAAAAAAAATAATCTATTAAAATGTTTATATTAGTAATATTTCTTGTATGATTTTAAAATAAGATTTTATAATGAAAAAAATGTTAATTAATGTAATTTCAGAAAATAAATTACGTGTAGCTGTGATACAAAAAAACAAGTTGTATGATTTTAAAATAGAAAATAATAAATTTATAAAAAAAAAATTAAATATTTATAAAGGTATAATTATCAAAATTGAGTTTAGTTTAGAAGCTATATTTGTTAATTATGAAGATAATAAAATTGGATTTCTTCCTTTTAAAGAAATTTCTAAAAATTATTTTTTGAAAAATGATATAAATTTTAATATATATAATATGGAATATATGTTTTATAAAAAACGTGAAATTGTTGTTCAAATTATTAAAGAAGAAAAAAATAATAAAAAAGCTGTATTAACTACTTTTATAAAATTACTAGGTAATTATATTATTTTATTACCTAAAAATTCTAATATTATTGGTATATCAAAGAGAATACAAGGTATGGAAAGATTGTACCTAAACAAACATATTTCAGAATTAAATATACCAAAAAATATAGGTTTAATAATACGTACTGTAAGTATTGGAAAATCGATAAAAAAAATAAATCAAGATATTATTTTTCTTTTAAAAATTTGGGAAAAAATTAAAAAAATATCAAAAAATTGTTTATCTCCTTCTTTAATTTACCAAGATAATAATATGATGATGCGAATTTTCCGAGATTATTTAGATTATGATATTCATGAAATAATTATAGATAACATAGATATATTTAATTTATCACATATTTATTTAATTTTATTAGGAAAATTTTATTTATTAAATAAAATTATATTATATACTTGGAAGATTCCATTGTTTTTATATTATAATATAGAAAATCAAATAAATTTATTGTTTAAAAGAAAAATTCAATTACCATCTGGTGGATTATTAATTATAGATTTTACAGAATCTTTAACTGTAATAGATGTTAATTCTTCTAAGTGTATAAAAAATATGAGTATTGAAGAAACAGCATTATATACCAATTTAGAATCTATCGATGAAATTATACGACAATTAAGAATACGAGATATAGGAGGTTTAATTGTTATTGATTTTATTAATATGCAAATAATCAGTAATAACAAAAAAATTGAACATAAATTTAAACAATTAATCATACAAGATCAATCGTGTATCAAGATGGGAAGAATTTCAAAGTTTGGAATATTAGAATTATCAAGAAAAAAATTAAATATGTATTCTGTAAGTATTAATCATTATATTTGTTCTCAATGTAAACAATATTATATGTGTTAAAACATTGAAAATTTCATTAGTTTAATAATATAAAATATATTTTATATCATTTTAATTTGATATTATTGATCTTTTAAAATATTAGAAATATTTTTAATTTTTATTTTCATATTTTGAATATTGTATAATATTTGATTATTTAAATTATTATTTTTATTAAAATTGATTTTTATAGTTTTATTGTTTATAGTTTTAGCTATACCTGAATAATAAGAATTTATTATATTACTAATTTTTTTTGCAATTTTAATATTTTTTATGCGTAATTGTAGATGAATAATATTATTTATATGTGTTTTTAAATGATATTGTTTTTGAATAATAGCGCCGGAATGCATTTGATTGGGTTGTAGTATATATTTTTTTTTATATCTTTTAGTAATAATATTAAAATTATTTTTACATGATTCAATCACACGACCTTGCGCAATAGCATATATTTTTTTATCTATACCTTGAAGTGGTGTCATTAATAAAATACCATTTTTTAAATTTTTTAAATTTTCTATAGATGATATAATGACATCAATTTTATCTCCTATATGAGAAAAATATGGTAAATTACCTGTTACGATAACAGATGTTATATTTTTAAATTGAAAATTTTTAAATTTTTTATCATTAATATTTAAGTCTGACAACATATTATACAGTTTTTGTGTTGTTAGTGGAAATTTTGATATTTTGTTTTTAGTATCATTCAGTCCTATTACTAATCCATATCCTATTAATTGAATATTATTTACTTCTTTTATATTTATTAAGTTTTTTATTTTTTCTGTATGTATCATAGAATTAGTTCCAATACACAAAATAATAAAAAACATTTTTAAAAATAACATATATTAACCTTTTACAAGTTTTTAAATTATAAATTATATATGAAAGTATTTAATATTTTTTTTGTATTAATATCGTAATATAAAAAATAAAATATTATAAAAATTAATATATTTATAATGATAAGAAAAATAATAATAATTTTTGAAACCAATTTTTTTTTTGTATTAATTCCATATTTTTTAAGTGATAATATTTAGTATTTAAGTTTAGTATTTTCGTTGATAAAACTGTGTTATTTTTATCAATATCATTAGGATTAATAATTCCTGAGCATTTAATAACTTCTAAATTTTGATTAACAGATATCTTTTTTTCTCCAGATATTTGAAAATTTCCATTAGATAAAATATTATTTATTTGTACAGTAATCATTCCATGTAACATATTTTTATTAAATTGATTATTTGTATTATGAGAATATTGTCTTTTAATATTATATATAAATTTTTTAAAGAAATTTAAATTACATATATTATTTGGAAACTCTTGTATTTTAAAATTATTGTGATTATTTTGCAATATATTAGTAAAAGAATTATTTTTAGCAATAATATGTTCTTTAATTATAACTATTATAGTATCACCAATTTTGTTAGGTTTATAAATTGTAAATAGTTTTTTTTGATTATGTATTTTATTTTTTATAGAATATTTAATATGATTTAATTGTAAAGTAATTATTGTTTTTTTGATTATTTTATTTGTTTGTATTTTATGTGTATAAGAATATCCATGTATTATAAAAAATATAATAGTTATTAAATAATAATACTTATATATAAATATAAATAATTTAATCACAGAAATTTTACCTTAAATTATTAAATAGAAAATATAATGAGAATATTATATTCTTATTTATCTGATACAAAAATTTCTTTTATATATATTAGTTATTTTATACTTTAAAATTTATAAAAATATTTTTTTTATTTTACATTAAATTATTAAATTAGTTTTATGTATGCATATAATATAAATACAAAGTTAATTTGATATATATTTTAAAAATATAAATAAAAATTTTACAAATTGATTAAAATATATATTATTCACAAGTTAGTATAATAATATATATAAAAATTATGATATTTATTAAAACTTGTATGATTTAATGTTTTAATAAAATATTATTATATATATTACTTAATAAAATAACTTACAAAACTAAAAATTATAAAATATTTAGTACATTTATTTATATAATTTTTAATTTTTCAATTTTAACATTAATTTAAATATTATTAAAACTATGAATCTTTTAAAATCTTTAATTAATATTAGTATTATCACTTGTTTATCTCGCATGTTAAGTTTTATTCGAGATTTTATTGTTGCTTATATTTTTGGTGTATCAATAGCAACTGATGCATTTTTTATTGCTTTTAAAATTCCTAATCTATTAAGACGCATTTGTGCAGATGGTGCATTTTTACAAGTTATAATTCCTATGCTTGTAGAATACAAACAAAAAGGTAAACATAATTCAACAAGATATTTTTTTTCATGTGTTTTAGGATTTATGATTTTAGTATTATTTTGTTTAACTTTAATCGGAATATGTTTAGCTTCTTATATTATATTTTTAACAGCTCCTGGTTTTTTAAAACAACCAAAAGAATTTGCATTAGCTGTAAAATTATTAAAGATTACATTTCCTTATGTTTTTTTTGTTTCGTTATCTTCGTTAACTACAGCTGTATTAAATATTTGGGGTTATTTTTTAGTACCTGTTTTTTCACCTTTTTTGTTAAATATTAGTATGATTTTATTTTCTATATTTTTAAATAAATATTTTAGTATTCCAATATTATCTTTAGGATGGTCAGTTATTGTTGGAGGAATTTTACAATTTGTTTATCAGTATTTGTTTTTAAATAGAATAAATATGTTAGTTCCACCAAAAATTAATTTTAAAATACTTAAAATTTCTAATTTAATTAGTAAAGTAGGTATGGGAATTATTGGTGTATCAGCTAATCATATTTCACTATTTATTAATGGTATCTTAGCATCCTTATTTATTTCTGGTTCAGTTTCTTGGATGTACTATGCTGATAGATTAGTAGAGTTTCCAGTAGGTATTATAGGAGTATCATTAGGAACAATTTTATTATCTTTTTTAACAAAAAGTATTGCTTCGTGTGATAAGAAACAATTTTCTCGATTATTAGATTGGGGGTTGCGCGTTACTTTAATTATTGGATTACCTAGTTCTGTAATAATATTTATTTTATCACGTCCTATAATTACTGTTTTATTTCAATATGGAAAATTTACAAAATTCGATACATTAATGACTGAACAATCTTTATTAGGATATTCTATAGGATTAATAGCATTTATTTTAGTAAAAGTTTTATCTCCTGGTTTTTATTCTAGACAAGATACAAAAACACCTATGATAATTTCTATGATTACTATTTCTGTTACTCAAATTATAAATACTATGTTATTTTTAACATCATTAGGACAATTAGGATTATCTTTATCAATTAGTTTTTCAGCTTGGTTAAACGTAATTTTATTATATTGGTATTTATATCGTAATAAAATTTTTATACCTCAATCCGGTTGGTTATTATTATTTATAAGAGTAATAGTAGCTTCTTTTATTTCATCTATTTCATTATTATTTATTTTAAATATCATGCCACCCTGGGACACTGGAATAGTTATATATAAATTATTGCGATTATTTTCAGTATTTTTGTTTTCTGTTATTGTATATGTAATAACATTATTAGTTTTAGGATTGCGTTGGAATCAGTTTAGTTTTGAAATATCAAATTAGATATTTAATAATTTATATATTGATAATAATTGATATTTTATATTTAAATTTTTCATTACAATTTTATAAGTAAGTATTTTATAGTTATATGAATAATATGTATATGTAAATTGTAAAAATTGTATTTTATTAATTAGTTGTGAGATGTAAACGGTATATTTTATCGGAGGAAGAGGGATTCGAACTCTCGGATGAAATTAATCATCGGCGGTTTTCAAGACCGCTGCCTTAAACCACTCAGCCATTCCTCCATATAATATAATTATTATATCAATAATTATATTTCAATTTATAATAATCTAATTTTTATATAATGTAAAGATTTTATAAAAATATTTGATATTTTAATAAAATTATATTGCATTTAGTTTTAATTTTTAATACAATAGTAAGATATTAGAAATAATATCACTTAGTATATAATTTAAATAATTATACATATTAAATACTAGGCGCGTTGACAGATTGGTTATGTAGCGGATTGCAAATCCGCATAATCTGGTTCGATTCCAGAACGCGCCTGATAAAAAATATGCCCGGGTGGTGAAATAGGTAAACACAAGGGACTTAAAATCCCTCGGCTTAACAGCTTTGCGGGTTCGATTCCCGCTCCGGGTATAAATAAAATTAATTTTATTGTTAAAATATTTTTATTTTAATATGGATTGATATACTGTAAAATGATTTATTTTTTTTAATATTTGATAATTATGGAAAGTATCATTTAATATTTTTTGACATGATATATTTGAATGTATTACAATTCTTAACTTTCCATTTTTATTTAAATATTTTATTGAATTTTGAATAATATTATTTATTTTTTTAAAATTATTCTTTTTTCCAAAATGTGTAGGTGGATTAGATATAATTAAATCAAATTTATTATTTATGTGAGAATATATATCACTAAAAAATACTTGACCTTGAATATTGTTATATCTCAGTGTATTTTTACTACACAGTAAGGCTTCACTGCTATTATCAACAAGTGTTACTTGAGTTTTTTGAGCAATTTTATTTAATGCTACAGATAAAATTCCAGATCCTGATCCAATATCTAATATTTTTCCTTTAATATTTTTATTAAATGTTGAAATTAATAATAAACTTCCTTGATCTAAACCGTGATATCCAAATATACCAGGTAATGTATATAAAATTATATCATTCCACGTATATGTTTTGCAGTATTTTTGAAATATAAAATTAGTTTTTCTAATGATTTTTCCATAATATAAAGAACATTTTTTTTTATAATCTATTTTATTTATTTGTATAAAACTTTTAAATATATTATTAATACTATTAATTCCAATATTATTTTTTCCTATTATAAAGATTTGACTACATAATGGAAGAATAGAAATTAAATAATGTAATTGAAATTTTGATTCTAATTTATTTTTTATCCAAAAGTATATTAATACATTACAGTTTATACAAAAATTTTTATCAGGAATAATACCATAATAAATATTATTATGAAAAAATATTTTACTAAAGATTGTAATAAAATATTGTTTTATATGTAGTATTACATTTTGTATTTGTAAATATAAATATATATTATCTTGAATATTTCCAGAAAAAATTATTTTTTTATTTATAAATTTTTTGTAATATAATTTAAGTATTTTGATTTCGTTATTATTCAAATGTAATATAAAATTACTCCATATAATATTAAAATATTTTGTATTTTATTTTAATATATTTTAATTTTTTTTATTATAAAAATATATTAATAAAAATTATAATATGCAACTTTTTGTATAATATTTAAATAATTAATTATAAAAATTTAATAATATGATATTACAAGCAGATCCTATTGAATTTAAGGGTGGTATTTTTACAATTCCAGTATTATATTTAAAAAGTTATCAATTAAATATTGTCAAAATATCGATATTAAAGAAAATCAAAGAATATCCAAAATTTTTTAAAAATTCTTCTATTATATTAAATTTATCTTATTTATCATGTTTAATAAACTGGAAAGATATGAAGCAAATGATTATATCAACTGGTTTAGATATTATTGCTATTACTGGTTATATAAATCAAATTCTTAAACAAGAAATTGTAAAATCAGGACTACCTATTATATCTGAAAATAACAAATTTTATAAAAATATAGAAGTTAAAAAACATGATCATTTTTTAAATAATAAAATATTTAAAACTAAAATAATTAATACTCCTATTAGATCAGGTCAAAAAATTTATGCACATCAATCTGATTTAATTATTAATAATCATGTTAATAGAGGGGCAGAATTAATAGCTGATGGAAATATTCACATTTATGGAATTATGAAGGGTCGAGTATTAGCTGGGGTAAATGGAGATATAACTAGACAAATTTTTTGTACTAAATTTTTTGCTGAATTGGTATCAATTTCAGGAGAATATTTATTAATGGATCAAATATCTTCTGAATTATTAGGACAAGGAGTTTATATTTTTTTAAAAAATAATATTCTATCGATTTATCCATTAAAATGAATACAATTAATATTTATATAAGGATAAATATATGTCTCGAATTATTGTAGTTACTTCAGGTAAAGGGGGTGTTGGAAAAACTACTTCTAGTGCAGCTATTGCAACTGGTTTTGCTCAAAAAGGCAAAAAAACAATAGTCATTGATTTTGATATTGGATTACGCAATTTAGATTTAATTATGGGTTGTGAAAGACGAGTAGTATATGATTTAATTAATGTTATTCAAGGTGATTCTACAATTTATCAAGCTATGATTAAAGATAAATATACAGAAAATTTATTTATTTTACCTGCCTCTCAAACACGTAATAAAGATTCTTTAACTAAATCAGGAATTAAAAAAATTTTTCAAAAACTATTAGATATGAATTTTGAGTTTATTATTTGTGATTCTCCTGCTGGAATTGAAAAAGGTGCACTTTTAGCTTTGTATTTTGCTGATGAAGCTATTATTACTACAAATCCAGAAGTATCTTCTGTAAGAGATTCTGATAGAATTTTAGGTATTTTATCATCTCAATCTAAAAGATCAGAAAATAATGAATTACCTATAAAAGAATATTTATTATTAACTAGATATAATCCTAATCGTGTAAAACAAGGAGATATGTTAAGTATGCAAGATGTTTTAGATGTTTTACGTGTTCCGTTAATAGGAGTAATTCCAGAAGATTCTGCTGTATTAAAAGCATCTAATAAAGGTGAATCAATTATATTAGATAGTACTTCACAAGCAGGTCAGGCTTATTATGATACAGTAAATCGATTATTAGGAAAAAAATGTTCCTTTAGATTTCTTGAAGAAAAAAAGAAAAATTTTTTTCAAAGATTATTTTGGAGATAATATATGACATTATTAGATTTTTTTACATCTCGTAATACAAATACAGCAGATATAGCTAAAAAAAGATTACAAATTATTATATCGAAAAAAAAAAGAAATATGATACATCCAAAATATATTTTAGATTTACAAAAAGAACTGTTTTCTGTAATTTGTAAATATATTAAAATTGATCCTACTATGATAACTATACAATTAGATCAAAAAAAATCTAATGTATCAATATTAGAATTGAATATTATTCTACCTGAATAAAATATTAATTATATAATTTATTATGGTTTTAAATCTCATGATATTATAATTGGTAATGTTATTCATTTTAATTTAGTAATATTATTTTATATTTTATAAATATTTTATACAGGAAATAAAAATGACTGAAAAAGTTATTATTTTTGATACATCATTAAGAGATGGCGAACAAGCATTACAAGCTAGTTTGAGTGTAAAAGAAAAATTACAAATTGCAATGGCATTAGAACGAATGAAAATTGATGTAATTGAAGTTGGATTTCCTATTTCATCTCCTGGAGATTTTGAATCCGTCCGAACAATATCTAATCATATTAAAAGTAGTCAAATATGTAGTTTAGCAAGATGTGTTGATAAAGATATTGATGTAGCAGCTGAAGCAATGTCAGTATTAGATAATTTTAGAATTCATATTTTTTTAGGTACATCCAATTTACATATTCAATCTAAATTACGTAAAAGTTTTGATGAAATTATATCTATGGCAGTACATTCAATTAAACGGGCTAAACGTTATACAAATAATATTGAATTTTCTTGTGAAGATGCAGGAAGAACATCAATAGATAACTTATGTCGTATTGTTGAAAAAGCAATATCTTCTGGAGCAACAACAATAAATATTCCTGATACAGTAGGATATACTACTCCCAATCAATTTAGTAATATTATTTCATCATTATATCAAAAAGTTCCAAATATTGATCAATCTATTATTTCTGTTCATTGTCATGATGATTTAGGTATGGCTGTAGCCAATTCTATTTCTGCAATATCTGCTGGTGCTCGTCAAGTAGAAGGAACAATAAATGGAATAGGAGAACGAGCTGGTAATGCTGCTTTAGAAGAAATTATTATGGCTATTAAAGCTAGAAAAGATTTATTAAATGTTCATACTACTATTGAAAATAAAGAAATTTATAGAACTAGTAAAATTATTAGTCAATTATGTAATATTCCCATACCATCTAATAAAGCTATTGTTGGTAGTAATGCTTTTGCACATTCTTCTGGTATACATCAGGATGGTGTATTAAAAAATAGAAAAAACTATGAAATTATATCACCTAAAACAATAGGTTTAAAAGAAGTTGCATTAAATCTAACTTCACGATCTGGTCGTGCTGCAGTAAAACATCGTATGCAAATGATGGGATATAAAGATAGTGAATATGATATTAATGAACTGTATGTTTCTTTTTTAAAATTAGCAGATAAAAAAGGACAAGTATTTGATTATGATTTAGAAGCATTAGCATTTATAAACAATAAACAAGAAGATCCTGAACATTTTCGATTAGAATATTTTAATGTTCAATCTAGTTCTACTGGATTAGCTACATCTTCAGTAACATTAATATGTGGAAAATTAATTATTACAAAATCAGCAACCACTAGTAATGGGCCTATTGATTCTGTATATCAATCTTTAAATAAAATTTCAGGTTATTCTATTATATTACAAAAATTTCAATTATTTGCTAAAGGTAAAGGTAAAGATGCTTTAGGTCAAGTAGACATTTTAGTAGAATATCAACATCGAAAATTTCATGGAGTAGGATTAGCGACTGATATTATTGAATCTTCAGTGAAAGCCATGGTGAATGTATTTAATAATATATGGAGAGCAAATCAGGTCATGTTAAAATTACAAAAAAATATATTATAGAATTTTAATATTAAAAATAATATAAGAATGTAAATATTTAAATTTTCAAACAATACTTCGATTAACTATAAATATTAAAAATGTTTATAAATAAGACTATTAAATATATATATAATTTAAGAATAATTAAAAATGAAAAAATTTTTTCGTATAGCGGTACTTCCAGGAGATGGAATAGGTCCTGAAGTTATGAAACAAGGATATAAAATTTTAAATATTTTAAAAAATAAATGTTTTTTAAATATTATTACTAAAGAATATGACATTGGAGGCATTGCAATAGATAAATATGGTACTCCATTGCCAAAAAAAACATTATTAGGATGTAAACAATCAGATGCTATTTTATTAGGTTCAGTAGGTGGTCCCAAATGGCAAAAATTACCTGATAATCAACAACCTGAAAAAGGTGGATTACTTCCTTTACGTAAGTATTTTAACTTATTTGCTAATATTCGTCCATCTATATTATATCCTGAATTAATAAAATTATCACCATTACGTTCTAAAATAGTCAATTTAGGATTTGATATATTATGTGTACGAGAGTTAACAGGTGGAATTTATTTTGGAAATTCTGATAGAAAATTAGATCTAGAATGTAGGGAATTTGCATTTGATACTGAATTATACTATAAATTTGAAATTGAAAGAATTGCACGATTTGCTTTTAATATAGCGCGACAAAGAAATAAAAAAGTCACTTCTATTGATAAAGCTAATGTTTTAAAAAGCTCAAAATTATGGAGAGAAACAGTAGATAAAATATCAATAGAATATCCTGATGTTCACGTATCTCATTTATATATTGATAATGCTGTTATGCAAATTATTAAAAATCCAAAAATATTTGATGTGATTTTATGTTCTAATTTGTTTGGTGATATTATATCTGATGAATGTGCTGCTATTACTGGTTCTATTGGTATGTTAGCATCAGCAAGTTTAAATATAAATAATTTTGGTTTATATGAACCTGCTGGTGGATCAGCTCCAGATATTCAAAATAAAAATCTAGCTAATCCTATTGCTCAAATTTTATCAATTGCTTTATTATTACGTTATAGTATGAAATTAAATGAATTATCAAAGTTAATTTATTCATGCATTCAGACTGTATTAAATCAAGGATATAGAACCTTTGATATTGCTGATAATAGTAAAGATTATATTAGTACTGATCAAATGGGAGATATAATTTCTCAACTAATAAGTAAAGAGGTATAAAATGGGAAAAACATTATATGAAAAATTATATGATAATCATATAGTATATCAAGATAATAACGACATATCTATTTTATATGTTGATTTACATTTAATTCATGAAGTTACTTCTCCTCAAGCATTTCATGCATTACGTATAAATCATAGAGATGTAAGATGTCCAAAAAAAACTTTTGCTACTATGGATCATAATGTTTCTACTAAGACAAAAAATTTTAGTGATTTAAATGATATGGCAAAAATTCAAATGAAAACACTGGTTTCTAATTGTCGTGAATTTAATATTTCATTATATGATATACATCATATGAAACAAGGCATTGTTCATATAATTGGTCCAGAACAAGGTATGACTTTACCTGGAATGATAATTGTTTGTGGTGATTCTCATACTTCTACTCATGGAGCTTTTGGTGCTTTAGCATTTGGAATCGGTACATCAGAAGTAGAACATGTACTTGCAACACAAACAATTAAGCAAAAACGTTTTAAAAGTATGAAAATTTCAATTAATGGTACTATTAAAACTGGAATTAGCGCAAAAGACATAATATTACATATTATTAATAAAATAGGTGTTTCTGGTGGAACAGGATGTGTTATAGAATTTATGGGAGAAGTGATATCATCTTTCAGTATGGAAAGTCGAATGACATTATGTAATATGGCAATAGAAATGGGAGCAAAATCTGGTATTATTGCACCTGATCAAGTAACTTTTAATTATTTAAAAAATAAACCTTTTTCACCAAAGGCTCAAAATTGGGATACTGCTATAAAATATTGGAGTCAATTGCAATCTGATAATGATGCAATATATAATAAATCAATTTCTGTGAATATTGATAATCTTGCCCCTCAAGTAACATGGGGAACTAATCCCAGTCAAGTAGTTTCTATAGATCAACCTATACCATCACTTGATTATTTTATTAATATTAATGAAAAAAAATCTGCTCAAAAATCATTATTATATATGGGGTTAAAATCAGGAGTATTTTTAACTGATATTAATATTAATAAAGTTTTTATTGGATCATGTACAAATTCTAGAATAGAAGATTTAAGAATTGCTGCACAAGTTGTAAAAAATAAAATTGTTCATAAAAATGTTCATGCTATTGTTGTACCAGGTTCTCAAGTTGTGAAAAAACAAGCTGAAAAAGAAGGATTAGATAAAATATTTATTCAATCCGGATTTGAATGGAGATTACCTGGATGTTCTATGTGTTTAGGTATGAATGATGATCAATTAAATCCTGGTGATAGATGTGCATCAACAAGTAATAGAAATTTTGAAAATAGACAAGGTGTAGGAAGTAGAACTCATTTAGTTAGTCCAGCTATGGCAGCTGCTGCAGCGATTTTTGGTCGATTTATAGATGTAAGAGAATTATTATAATAATTATGATATTAAATATAAGGAAATAAATATTGAAAAAATTTATTTATCACACTGGAATTATAGCACCTATGGATATTTCTAATGTTGATACTGATGCGATTATACCTAAACAATTTTTACAAAAAGTAAGTAGAACAGGTTTTAAAAATAACTTATTCTATAATTGGAAGTTTATAAATGGAGATAATAAAAAACTAAATGATAAATTTATTTTAAATCAACCATATTATAAAAAATCTAGTATTTTAGTTACTCGTCATAATTTTGGTTGCGGATCTTCTCGAGAACATGCTGTATGGGCTTTATTAGATTATGGATTTAAATCTATTATTGCTCCAAGTTTTGGAGATATCTTTTATAATAATAGTTTTAATAATCATCTTCTTTTAATTAAATTACCTGAAAATGATATTAATGACATATTTAATATTATTTATCAAAATCCAGGTATAAAAGCTACTGTAAATTTAAAAAATAATCAGTTTATTTTATATCAAAAAATATATCAATTTAAAATTAACGATTTTCATCGTCTATGTTTATTAAATGGTTTAGATAATATTGATTTAACTATGCAATATGAAAAATATATTTTAAAATATGAAAAAAATATTCCTAATTTTTTAAAATAAAATTTAATTTGTTAGTATTGAACATAAATATTAAACTACATATAATATATTATAAAACATATGTAGTTTATGAATAATAAAATATATAGGATTATAAAAATAATTTAAATTCATATTATTATATGATAAAAAATTTCTTTTTTTAAATTCAATTATTGTTAATGGTATTAAATCTTGAGCATGTGGTTGCATAATATTTTTTGATTTTAAAAAAAAATTCTTTTTAATTTTTAAAAATATTGAACCACATCCAATAAAATACCAATTTTTACTTAAAATTTTTATTTTTTTATACATATTGTTTATATTTGATAATAATTTTATTTCTTTTCTTAACCAAATATTAAGATGATTTTTTTTATATTTTGCATAATATATTGTTTTATTGCCAGAAATTATACATATAATAGATTGTTTAATGTTTTTTTTTCTCCAAGCTTGTTGTGCTAATATTGAAAAGGTAGATATTCCTATTAATGGAATATTATAAGGAATAGATAAACCTTGAGCAACACTTGCTGCTATTCTAATACCAGTAAAATTTCCTGGTCCATTTGAAAATGAAATAACTTCAAAATCATTGATTTTCATTTTATTTCTGATTAAAATTTTTTTTAACATTGGTAAAATAATTTTTTCATGTTTTTCATAACATATTGTGGTTTCATTATCAATTTTTTGATTATGAAGAATTGCAATCGAACATTGATTAAAAGATGTATCAATAGATAATATATTTTTACACATGTATTTTATTTACAACCTATTAATAAAATCATTATAGTAGTATACTTATATTAATATTTATACAATGTTAAAAATATTACATGTATTTATTTTATCAATATGGAATACATAATTTGAAATATTTTTATACATTTTCTTTTTTAATGCGAATTAAATTAATTTTATATTCTGTTGCTGAAATAATAGTAAAATTTAGTGGTGGAATTGTAATAATTTCTCCCATTTTAGGAAGTTTTCCATTTTGAGAAATAATGAATCCAGCTAAAGAAGCATATTTTTTTTTCTCATATAAAAATTCTTCTATTTTTAATAATTGTCCTAAGGAATGTAAATCAGTACTTCCTTTTACTAACCAACTATTACTTTCAGTAATTACCTCTGGTGTTTCATCTGCATCAGGAAATTCTCCAGCAATAGCTTCTAATATATCTAAAGGAGTAATTAATCCTTGTATTACTCCAAATTCATTAGTTACAATAACACAACTACCTTTAGATTTTTTTAATATTTGAAGTAAATTAATTGAATCTAAGGTTTCTGGTATAATAATAGGAGGTGTTTTAGAAGCAAAAATACTAATATTTTCTCGTTGTTCATTTAATATTACTAATAATTCTTTTGCTCGTACGATACCTATAATTTCATCTAATTCACCTCTACATACTGGAAATAAACTGTGTGGTGTATCTAATAATTTTATTTTAATTTGATCTATATTATTATCTATATTTATCCATGAAATTTCACTTCTTGGAGTCATTATACTACGAATTGATCTTACACCTAAAGTTAACACTCCATTTATCATGTATCTTTCTTCATCTTTAAAATGATTATCTATATCAGATTTTAAGTTCGAAGAAGTTGAATGAAAAGAAGATTGTTTAGTTATATTTATTTGATGAGACAAATTATTATATTCATTGTTTTTTTTTTTAATCATTAATTGTGATATTATTTCTGCCGCTCTTTGTCGTAAAGGTCTACGTGATTCATTTTTAATAAAATTGTATAATGCAATTTGATTAAATGTCTCAATTAAAATAGAAAATCCGATCGAGACATATATATATCCCTTTGGAATATATAATCCTAATGATTCTGATACTAAACTTAAACCAATCATTAATAAAAAACTTAAACATAATACTACAATTGTTTGATGTACATGAATAAATTTAGTTAATGGTTTTGATGCACATAACATTAAACTCATAGCAATAGTTACTGCTAACATCATGATGAATAAATTATTTACCATACCTATAGCTGTAATTACTGCATCTAATGAAAAAATAGCATCTAAAACAACAATTTGAAATACTATAATCCAAAATTTTGCATAATTTTTATTTTTTGTATGATTATTTGGATGACCCTCTAATCTTTCATGTAACTCAATAGTTCCTTTAAATAATAAAAAAAATCCACCAGATAATAATATTAAGTCTTTTGCAGATAAATTAAAATATTTATTATTAAATATAGGTGTCGTTAAAGTAGTCATCCAGGACATCACTGATAATAGAATTAATCTCATAATTAATGATAATATTAATCCTATAAATCGCGCTTTATCTCTTTTTTGAGGTTGCAATTTCTTTGATAAAATTGCAACAAATATTAAATTATCAATTCCTAGTATTATTTCTAATACAACAAGAGTTAATAATCCAGCCCAAATTGATGGATTTAAAAAAAATCCCATTAAAAACTCCAAATAAAATAATAAATTGATTAAATTAATTAAAATGATTTTTTATATTATTAAAAATAAACATTGTTATATTTCAAAAATTTTATATATTTTATATTAAAATATAATATTTATTGGTATTTGATAATTTTTTATGTATTATTAAGTTACATATATATTTTTTTATGTATTGCATGAATTCTTTTTTGTATAGTAGGATGAGATGCAAATAAATTTAATGATGAACTTGATTTTCCATGAATACAATGTACATTCATACTATTATGTTTTTTAGGTTCACTAATACTTTGAAATTTTTTTAAAGCATTAATAATTTTTTCTGATCCTACTAATTTAGCAGAATCTGCATCTGCACGAAATTCTCTATACCTAGAAAACCACATTACTATTATGCTAGCTAATGCACCAAACATAGTTTGTAAGATTGTTGATATAATAAAATGAATGTAAGTTGAACAATATTGTACATATACAGATTTTTTATTTTCAGTAATTAAATTAGTAATTGTTTCTGAAAGAATACGAGAAATAAAGAATACAAAAGTATTTGTTACTCCATGTATTAATGATAAAGTAATCATATCACCATTTGCAATATGACTAATTTCATGAGCAATAACTGCTTCAATTTCATTTTTATTCATTGTTTGTAATAAACCAATAGAAATAGCTAATAATGCTGAATTTTTATAACATCCTGTAGCAAATGCATTGACTGCGCTTTTATAATAAATAAGTACTTGAGGCGGTTTAATGTTAACACGGTAAGATTGTTGTTGTACTATCTGTAAAATCCATAATTCCATAGGATTATTTGGTTTCTTTAAAATAATACCATTAAAAGATTTTAACGCTGTCCATTTTGATAATATTAGTGATATTACTGAACCTCCCACCCCAACAATTCCTGAAAGAATAACTAATCCAGTTATACTATTTCCGTTGATACCTGAAAGAAATAAAACTGTTCCAAATACAGACATGACAGACAAATTAGTGAACATAAAGAGAAGAATGCGTATCATATAATTTATTTTCCTCTTTTATAAAATTAAATAATTTATGAATATTCTAGTAAAAGTTATAATTTATAAAAAATTTTATTATAATTTAATAGATTTTATTTAAACGCAAAAATTTTTATAATTTAATATAATATAAAATATAATTAATTATATTTAATTTTAAAATTATTTATATAAATGTTATTAAAAATTAATTTTAATGATTATTTAAGATGTATGTTTCGGTAACTTAGGACCAGTTGTTCCAGATGGATATAATATTGGTTTTATTCCATAATAAGACCATGCATCTATAATGGAATCAATCCATTTCCATGATGCTTCTATTTCTTCTCGACATACAAATAAAGATTGATTATTTCTCATACTTTCTAATAATAGTCGATCATATGCATCATAAATGTTTTTATTTTTAAAACTATCAGAGTAATTAAAATTTAGTTTTGTATTTTTTAATGTATATTCTGAATTTAAATTAGGAATTTTATTTAAAAATGTCATTTCTATTGATTCATTAGGCTGCAATTTTATTTTTAATTTATTTAGTGTTTTATCATGATTCTTTTGGTTAAATAGTTGTATGGGTATTTTTTTAAAATATATAATAATTTCAGATTTTTTATGTAGTAATCGTTTACCAGTTTTTAAATAAAACGGAATACCTTTCCACCTTTTATTATCAATGTATACTAAAATTTCAACAAAAGTTTCAGTACTACTATTTTTATTTGCTCCTGATTCATCTAAATAAGAAGGTGCTAATTGACCATTTATTATTCCAGAACTATATTGTCCTCTAATTGTATTTTGATGAATATTACTTATATCAATTTTTCTTAATGATTTTAATACTTTAATTTTTTCTCTTCTAATACTATTAGCATGTAAATTTTTAGGGGGAGACATTGCAATAATACTTAATATTTGTAATAAATGATTCTGAACCATATCACGTGTTTGTCCAATTTGATCAAAATATCCCCATCTTCCTTCAATACCGACTGTTTCAGAAACAGTAATTTTTACATGATCAATAATACTATTATCCCAATTATTATAAAATAAAGTATTTGCAAATCGTAATGCTAGTAAATTTAATATTGTTTCTTTACCAAGATAATGATCAATTCTAAATATTTGATTTTCCTTAAAATATTTACCTAGTTGATTATTAATAATTTTTGAAGATTGTAAAGATATTCCTATTGGTTTTTCTACGATAATTCTATTAGGTTCAGTATTAAGTTTTATTTTGCCTAATCCTGTACAAATATTACCAAATGTACTAGGAGGCATTGCAAAGTAATAAATATTAGTATTTTTTGTTTGATTTATTATGTTTTTTAATTGATTAAATTCTTTAATTTCTAATACATCTAAATTACAAAAGGATAATCGGTATTTAAATATTTTCCAATATTGTATATCAATATCTGTTTTTATAAATTTTTTTAATATTTGAAATGTAATTTGAGTATAATAATTATCATTCCAGTTAGCTCTTCCTACTCCAATAATTTTAGTATCTTTATGTAAATAATTACATTTTTCTAATTGATATAAAGAAGGTATAAGTTTTCTACAAGCTAAATCTCCTTTAGCTCCAAAAATTACTAAATTATATGGTTGAATTGTTTTTATATTCACTTTTTCCTCATTTGTTTTATATATTTTAAAAATTATAATATAATTAAAAAATATTAAAAGTATTTATATTTATTATTTAATACAATATTTTAAATAATATATTATATATTATAATATTTTATGTTATTTATTATACATGTAAAATGAGAATATATAATTTTTATTATATATTGTATAAATTTATTAAAAAGTTTAATTAAATAATTTAAAAATCAATATTATTTATAATAATATGATATATCATACAGATCTTATATAATTAAAAATTTTTAAATAACTTATGCATTCATTGTAATATTTTGAATAAAATAATGAATATGGTTAATAAAATGATTAAAAATAGAATAAGAAGAACAAAAATAGTTGTTACATTAGGTCCATCAACAGATAAAGATAATAATTTAGAAAAAGTTATTTTATCTGGAGCTAATGTTTTACGTTTAAATTTTTCGCATGGTACTCAAGAAGAACATGAATATCGTGCTTTTCATGCTTTAAAAATAGTAAAAAAATTAGGATATCATGTTGCATTATTAGGTGATTTACAAGGACCAAAGATTCGTATTTCTACATTTCAAAAACAATATGTCTTACTTAGTCCTGGAAATACATTCTTATTAGATGTGAATGTATTAAAAAATGAAGGTAATGAACATCAAGTTGGTATAGATTATAAACAATTACCTAATGATGTAAAAATTAATGATATTTTACTATTAGACGATGGTAGAATACAATTACAAGTAACACAAGTGAATGATTCTCAAATTTTTACTCGTGTCCTTTTTGGTGGAAAATTATCAAATAATAAAGGAATCAATAAATTAGGTGGGGGTTTATCTGCAAAATCGTTAACATATAAAGATAGACAAGATATTAATATTGCTTCAAAAATTGGTGTAGATTATCTAGCTATATCATTCCCTAGACATCCAAAGGATTTAATTATGGCTAGATCTTTAGCTCATGAAGCAGGTAGTTATGCTAAAATAGTTGCAAAAATTGAACGAGCTGAAGTAGTATCAAGTAAACAAATGATGAAAAATATGATATTAGCTTCTGATGTAGTTATGGTAGCTAGAGGTGATTTAGGGGTAGAAATAGGTGATCCTGAATTAATTAGTGTACAAAAACAATTAATTAAATATGCTCGAAAATTAAACCGAATTGTTATTACAGCCACTCAAATGATGGAATCTATGATTGTTAATCCTATACCTACGCGAGCAGAAGTAATGGATGTTGCAAATGCTGTTTTAGATGGAACAGATGCAGTTATGTTATCAGCTGAAACAGCATCTGGAAGATATCCATCTGAAACTGTTCAGTTAATGGCTAAAGTTTGTCAAGGAGCAGAAAAAATACCAAGTATTAATGTTTCTAAACATCGTTTAAATGTACAGTTTCATGATATTGAAGAAACTATTGTAATGTCTGCTATGTATGCTGCAAATCATTTAAATGGTGTAAGTGCAATTATTGCTCTAACAGAATCAGGAAGAAGTGCATTACTTATGTCTCGTATTACATCAGGATTACCTATTTTTGCTTTGTCTAAACATCAACATACATTAAATTTAGTTTCTTTATATAGAGGTGTTATTCCAATATATTTTAATAGTAAAGATGAGGGAGTAACAGTAGCAAATAATGCTATTAAATTACTGATAAAAAAAAGTTTTTTAGTTGTAGGTGATATAGTTATCGTTACTCAAGGTGATATTATGGGTAAAATTGGACAGTCTAATACTAGTAGAATTATACGAGTTACTTAATTAATATTTTTGTATTGTATTTATATTTTTTTTAAAATATTCTATATGTTATTTAAGATTATATAAAATTTATGTTATCATTGATTACACTTAAAAATATATTTATGGATTTATGTCATAGAAACATATTATCTAATATATCGTTATCATTAATTCCAAAAAATATTTTAACAATTATTGGACCAAATGGAGCAGGAAAATCTACTTTAATTAAAATTATACTAGGTTTATTAAAACCAACAAAAGGTAGTATAATTCAATGTAATAATTTAAAAATTGGTTATGTTCCTCAACAATTAAATTTTGATACTACATTTCCAATTTCAGTGTATAGATTTTTAAATTTATTTGTAGAATCGAAAAAAAATAATATTTTATCATTATTAAAACGTGTTAACGCAGAACATTTAAAAGATTTTCAGTTAAATAAATTATCTGGAGGTGAAATGCAACGCATGTTGTTAGCACGTGCATTATTAAATTCTCCTCAGATATTAATCTTAGATGAACCTACTCAAGGAATCGATATTTCTGGACAAGTGATTTTATATAAATTAATTAATCAATTAAAAAATGAATTTTCTTGTTCTATTTTAATTGTTTCTCATGATTTAAATTTAGTTATGGCACAAACAGATGAAGTGATTTGTTTAAATAATCATATTTGTTGTTCTGGTACTCCAAATTATGTTATAAATAATTTTGAATTTATTTCTATATTTGGATCAATAGAAATAGAAAAAATAGCGTTATATCATCATAAACATAATCATATTCATACTTTGTAAAATAACAATATAATTTTTAAAGAGTGATTATACATGCATAAAATGTTTTTTTTAGGTTGGTTAGCTGGAGTACTATTGTCTATATCATCTGGTTCCTTAGGAACTTTTATTGTTTGGCGTCGTATGTCATCTTTTGGAAATACAATATCACATTCCTCTTTGTTGGGTTTAGCTATTGCTGCATTAATAAATATTAATTCATTTTATGTAGTATTGCTTTTAGTTATAATATTAACAGTTATTATTGTTTATTTAGAGTGTTTTTCTAACTTAATGTTAGATACAATTTTAGGTATTATCACTTATAGTTCATTATCCCTAGGGATGATTATTTTAAATATTATTTCAACAAATAAAACAGTGGATTTGACAAATTATTTATTTGGAGATTTATTAATATTACAAACATGTGATGTTATAATAATTGGATGTATGAGTGTTTTTGTTTTATGTGTTTTAATATACTATTGGAGATCTATGATATCTGTTGTAATTAGTGATGAATTATCTCAACTTCATGGAATTAAAGTTTTTAAAGTTCGATTAATTTTAATGCTTATAACGTCTTTATTAATTGGAATTACAACAAAGTTAGTAGGAGCTTTATTAATTACTTCATTACTAATTATTCCTCCTGCCACAGTTCAAAAATTTGTTAAATCTCCAGAACAAATGATTTTTTATTCAATTATAGTAAGTATAATATCTATTACTTTAGGTGTAATATTTTCTATATTTTGTATTATTCCAATTAGTCCTATAATTATATTATTTGAATCTATTATATTTTTGATAAGTATGATTTTATAATATATGGTATGCGTTGTAAGAATATATTTAATGTTTAATAAAAGTTAAAATATCATTATTTTAATATATTGATTTAATTTTTAAATAATATGATTTGTAATGTATTAATTTATTTAATATTGTGTATTTGAAAATAATGTTGTAACAATATTAATATTTTCAAATATATATAAAATAATTATTTTAAATATAGAATATTTCATTTAATAATTTATGATATATTATATAATATTTTATAATTTAATCTATATTTCAAATCATATTATTTTTGTGTGTATATTGTAGTTGATATTTTTTATTACATTAAATATATTAATTTTTTATTTATTATTTTAGATATTAATAAGATATATTTGTAAAAATAGTATTTTAAAAATTATATATTTATTAAATTATTAACTTATTAGGAGATTTTGTCATTAAGCAGGTTGCAGAATTAGTTTTTGGGAAAGCAATAACATCTCGAATACTATGACTTTGAGTAAGTAACATAGTAATTCTATCTAAACCTAAAGCAATACCAGCATGTGGTGGTGTACCGTATTGTAATGCATTAATAAAAAAACCAAATTTTTTGTGTTGATCCTGTGGTGAAATACCTAATATTTCTAAAACTGTTTCTTGCATAATTTTATTATGAATTCGAACTGAACCGCTTCCTATTTCATATCCATTGATTACTAAATCATACGCATTAGAAAGACTAGATTCTGGGTTATCTTTCAATTGTTGAATTGTAATATTTTTTTTTGGTGATGTAAAAGGATGATGCATAGAAATAAAACAATTATTATCATTTTTTTCAAACATCGGGAAATCTGTAATCCAAACAGGTTTCCACAGATTATTTTGCGTAATTTTAATATCATATCCTATAATGATTCGTAAATCACTAAAGACTTGATTAACTATTTTAAATTCTCCTAAAATAATTAATATCATATCTCCATCTTTGGCATTGATATATTTAACAATATGCATTAAATATTTTTTTTCTAATAATTTTTCAGAAGTAAAAATACCATTTTCTTTTAATTGTATATTTTTAACCTTAATATAAATAGGATGAATATTTTTATATTTTTTTATTATATCATTATATCTATTAATATTATTTTTATTTAATAATAATAATCCCTGTGGAATTAATAAAGAAGTTATTCGAATATGATTCACTTTATATAATTGAGTAAAATGATGAGGAATAAGATTATGAATATCAACTAATTCTAGAGGATTACGTAAATCAGGTTTATCACAACCATATTTACATATTGATTCTTGAAAAGAAAGAATAGAAAATTTCTCTAACGTATAATTTATAATTTTTTTCCATAAAATTTGTATCATTGATTCAACAATCGAATATATTTTTTTTTTTTTTATAAAAGATGCTTCTATATCAATTTGAGTAAATTCTGGTTGGCGATCTGATCGAAGATCTTCATCCCTAAAACATTTAACAATTTGATAATATTTATCAACTCCAGATATCATTAATAATTGTTTAAATAATTGAGGAGATTGAGGTAATGCATAATATTTTTTTTTGTGTATTCGACTAGGAACTATATAATCTCGAGCTCCTTCAGGGGTAGGTGGAGTTAAAATAGGTGTTTCAATATTTAAAAAATTATGATTTTGCATAATTAAATGAATAATATTAGTTATATTATTACGAATTTTTAAATTCTTTAACATTTTAGGACGTCTTAAATCTAGATAACGATATTTTAGTTTTATTTTTTTATTATTAATATTATTTAAATCAATAGGTAACGTTTCAGAAATATTAAAGATTTTTATTTTAGAAGCAATTACTTCTATATCACCAGTTTTGAGATCTTGATTTTTATTATGTAATAATCGTTCCTGAATAATACCAGTTACTTTAATACAAAATTCATTTTTTAATGTGAAAGCGCTGTCAAAAGTTTTTTGATTTTTAGGATCAAAAAATATTTGTACTATTCCTGTGCAATCACGCATATCAATGAAAATAAAATTTTTCAAATTTCTCTTACGATGCACCCAACCACATAAAATTACTTTTTTTTTTACATCGCATAACCTTAATTCTCCACAATATTTGGTTCTCATATATTTAATGTTCCTAATGAATGAATTAAAAATTTTAGTATTACAATATATAATTTAAATATATCAATAAAATTATATGTTAATTTATATAATGTAATATTAGAATTTTCTATAAATATAGTTTATAATATTAACAATTATCTACTTCTAAATATAATTCTACCTTTTGTTAAATCATATGGAGTTAATTCTACTGTTACTTTATCTCCAGTTAAAATTCGAATATAATTTTTTCTCATTTTTCCAGATATATGAGCTGTAATAATATGTCCATTTTCTAGTTTAACGCGAAACATTGTATTAGGTAATGTATCTACTATACTACCTTTCATTTCAATATTTTCTTCTTTTGTCATATTATCTCCTATATTGTAATATAAATTATTAATTTATTAAATTTAATGAATTTAAATATCGTTCTGCATCTAATGCAGCCATACAACCGCTAGCAGAAGAAGTAATAGCTTGTTTATATATATGATCTGATACATCTCCAGCAGCAAAAATACCCGGTATGTTTGTTTGTGTATGACTATTATGATTTAAATGAGTTTGAATATATCCATATTTAGTTTGTATTTTATCATTAAAAATCTTTATATTAGGTACACTGCCAATAGCAATAAAAATACCCGATACATTAACAAATTTACTATGATTTTGAGATATTATTTCAATAGATGATACTCCTTTTGTACTACCCAAAATATCTTTAATAACATATGGAGTATATAATATAATTTTACCTTCTTGTATTTTTTGTTCTAGTCGTGTAACCAATATTTTTTCAGCTTTAAATTGTTTTTGACGATGTATTAAATAAACTTTAGAAGCTATATTAGATAAATATAATGCTTCTTCTAATGCTGTATTACCTCCACCAACAACTGCAACTTTTTTAGATTTATAAAAAAAACCATCGCAAGTTGCACATGTTGATACACCTTTCCCAATAAATTTCTTTTCAGAAGGTAAACCTAAATAACGTGGAGAAGATCCTGTCGCAATAATTAACGCATAACTGGTATATTTGTTTTCTTCACATTCTATTTTAAATTTTTGATGAGAAAAATCCACTTTCAATACTTGATCAAATACTATAGTAGTCTTTAATTGAAGAGCATGTTTTTCCATATCGTTCATTAATTCTAATCCAGTAGTTTTTTTAAATCTACCAGGCCAATTTTCAATTTGATTGGTAGAAATGAGTTGACCACCTTTTTGTATACCAGTGATTAATAAAGGATCTAAATTAGCTCGACATGCATATATAGCTGATGTATATCCTGCTGGACCCGATCCAATAATAATTAATTTTTTGTGTATTACACTGAATTTATCTTTCATAAATATATACTCTATTATATAATTGCAATATAATTTTTTATATAAATTAAAATATGTATATATGATTTTATGCAGTACATATTATCATATGAATATTTCAATGTTAAGAAATAAAAAAATAAGTAAAACAAAATTTTTATATTTTATATTGTGATATTATTAATTGTATAATATGTATATTTTATATATGTTATAATTATATTATAAAATAAAAATTTAAATATATTATGCTTGATTTATATTTATTACGTAAACAACCAGAAATAATTGCTGCAAAATTAAAAAATAGAGATTTTATTTTAGATATAGAAGATTTTTATTCTATGGAAAGAAGTAGAAAAAAATTACAAATTAAAACAGAAAATTTACAGTCTAAATGTAATTTTTTATCTAGATTAATAGGAAAAATGAAATCTATTAAAAAAAATTATCAAAGTATCAAACTTGAAGTTTTACAATTAAAAGAATCGTTAGTTCTTAAAAAACATAAATTATACAAATTAAAAAAAAAAATTAAAAATTTTACATTATCTCTTCCAAATATTCCACATAATACTGTTCCTTTGGGTAAAAATATCAATAATAATCAAATTATCACAATGTGGGGTAAAATTCGAAAATATAAATTTAAAATTCAAAATCATGTTTCTTTAGGAAAAAAAATTAATGGTTTTGATTGGTTTTCTGCAGTACAAATGTCTGGTTCTAGATTTGTAATTATGAAAGATAAAATAACGTTATTATATCGAGCATTAGGTCAATTTATGTTAGATATACATACTATACAACATGGTTATTTAGAAACATATGTTCCATACTTACTAAATTATGATAGTTTATATGGTACCGGTCAACTACCTAAATTTAAAGAAGATTTATTTTATGTATCTTCTATGGAAAATAATAAAAATAAATATATTTTAATACCAACCGCAGAAGTACCATTAACTAATATTTTTAAAAATCAAGTTATCTCTGAAATTGATTTACCAATTATGTTAACTGCACATACACCTTGTTTTCGTGCTGAGCATTTATCTTATGGGAAAGACACACAAGGATTAATTCGTATGCATCAATTTGACAAAGTTGAAATTATTCAAATTAGTCATCCAGAATATTCTATGAATATTTTAGATAATTTAACATTTCATGCTGAAAAAATATTAAGATTATTAAAATTACCATATAGAAAAATTCTTTTATCTTCTGGAGATATGAGTTTTTCTGCTTCTAAAACATATGATTTAGAAGTGTGGTTTCCTTCTCAAAATAATTACAGAGAAGTATCTTCTTGTTCTAATATGTCTGATTTTCAATCAAGACGTATAAAAATTAAATATTATGATAAACATACAAATAAAAAACAATTTGTTCATACAATTAATGGATCAGGATTAGCTCTTGGTAGAACATTAGCTGCAATATTAGAAAATTATCAACATTCTGATGGATGTATTGAAATACCAGAAATATTACGTGAAAATTACATGAATGGTATTGAATATATAAAATAGAAATATTTAATATTATTGTAATATTCAAATTTTAATCAATAACCTTTTTTAATACAATTTATGAATAAAATAATATATAATTTTAGTGCTGGACCTTCCATGTTACCTCAAGAAGTTTTATTACAGATAAAACATGAATTTTTAAATTGGAATGATACAGGAACTTCAATCATAGAAATTAGTCATCGAAGTTTAGATTTTTTACAGGTTATACAAGAATTAGAACAATCTTTAAGAAACCTATTATGCATTCCAAATGAATATGTTATTTTATTTTGTCCAGGAGGAGCAAGAGGTCAATTTGATGCAATTCCTATGAATTTATTAAGACATTTTCATTCTGCTGATTATATTAATAGTGGATATTGGTCATATAATGCGATGTTAGAAGCAAAAAAATATTGTTCTCCGAATAATATTAATGTTTTATCAAATTATCAAAATAAAAAATTTGTCCTTCCTATGAAGAAATGGAATATAAAAAATAATACAGCATATCTTCATTATTGCCCAAATGAAACAATTGATGGTATTTCAATTTATGAAGAACCTAATTTTCCTGATAAAATTGTAGTAGGTGATTTTTCTTCATTTATTTTATCTCGTAAAATTAATATTAAAAAATATGATCTGATTTATGCTAGTGCACAAAAAAACCTTGGTCCTTCTGGATTAACATTAGTAATTTTAAAAAATACATTATTGAATATGAATAATAAATTAATTCCATCGATTTTAAATTATAAAAAATTATTTAAATATCAATCTATGTTTAATACACCAGTAACGTTTTCTTGGTATGTATCAGGATTAGTATTAAAGTGGATAAAAAAAAATGGTGGAATACAATTTTTTGAAAAACTAAATTATCAAAAATCACAATTATTATATAATACAATAGATAGAAGTGGTTTTTATATTAACCATATTCATAATAATAATCGATCTCAAATGAATGTAACGTTTAATTTAAAAAATCCTAAATTAAATAATATTTTTCTTAAAAAATCTATGGAAAACGGTTTAAAATTTTTAAAAGGTCACAAAGTAGTAGGAGGATTTCGAGCTTCTATTTATAATGCTATGCCTCTATCTGGAGTACAAGCATTAGTTCAATTTATGATACAATTTGAAAAAAAATATGGATAATCATTTAATACTACAATGATCAATAATTTTAAAGTAATAATATTACAATACTATAAATTATTTGTTATAACAAGGAATTTGTGAATGCAAAAGGTTTTAACGTTACAACCTGTATCTTCAGTATATGGAGAAATATGTTTACCTGGTTCAAAAAGTATTTCTAACCGAGTTTTATTAATTTCAGCTATATCTCATGGAACAACATATTTAAAAAACTTATTAGATAGTGATGATGTTGAATATATGTTAAATGCTTTAAGACAGCTTGGTATACAGTTTACTTTAAGTAATAATAATAAAAATTGTATTATGAAAGGTAATCCTAATTTATTATCGTCTTATCATAAAATGTCAATTTTTTTAGGTAATGCAGGAACTGCTATTCGACCATTAACAGGAGTTCTCTCAATATATAATAATGATATTATATTAACTGGTGATTCAAGAATGAAAGAACGTCCTATTCATCATTTAGTAAATGCTTTAATACAAGGGGGAGCTTGTATAGAATATTTAGAACAAGAAAACTATCCTCCAATACGTATTTCAGGGGGATTTCAAGGTGGTAAAATAATAATTAAAGGTAATATTTCAAGTCAATTTTTAACATCTTTATTGATAACCGCTCCTCTTGCGAAATTAGATACTACTATTTTTATTAAAGGTATATTAGTTTCAAAACCATATATTGATATTACAATTAATATAATGAAATCTTTTGGAATTAATGTATCTAATGATAATTACAATACCTTTTATATAAAAGGTAATCAACAATATTACTCTCCTGAAAACTATTGGATTGAAGGAGATGCTTCTTCTGCATCTTATTTTTTAAGTGCTGCTGCTATTAAAGGTCAATATATTCGTGTAACAGGAATAGGAAAAAATAGTATTCAGGGAGATATTCAATTTTTGGATGTCTTAGAAAAAATGGGTGCAAAAGTTTATAAAAGTAATAATTTTATAGAATGTTATCAAGGTAACTTAATAGGAATAGATTTAGATGCTAATCATATTCCTGATGCTGCTATGACAATTGCAATATTAGCATTATTTTCTCATAATGGTAGTATTACTACTATTCGGAATATATATAATTGGAGAGTAAAAGAAACAGATAGATTATATGCGATGAAAACTGAATTACGAAAAATAGGAGCTGATGTATATACAGGAAAAGATTTTATTTGTATTACTCCGCCTAAAAAATTTATTCATGCTACAATTAACACTTATAATGATCATAGAATAGCTATGTGTTTTTCTTTAATTGCCTTATCTAATCAACCTGTTACTATTATTAATCCTGAATGTGTTTCAAAAACATTTCCAAATTATTTTTCTGAATTTTTAAAAATTAGTATATTTAAAAAATAAAAATATAAAATTTATTTTTATTTTTTATAACTTAACGTAATATAATACTTTTAATTTAAATGTATAAAAATAGGAATTTTAATATGATAAATTTAGCTCCAGTTATTACTATAGATGGTTTGTGTGGTTCTGGGAAAAGTGGATTATGTCAAGCACTTTCTAGACACTTAAATTGGTTTACCTTAGAATCGGGTATGATGTATAGAATATTAGCGTGTTTATTTTTAAAAAAAAATATTCCTATTTCTGAAAAATTCTTAACATCTGTTTTAAATGATTTAGATCATCATTTTATTTATAAAAATGGTTTTATATGTAATATTATAAATAAAAATTTTTCAAAAAAATACATTATGTCAAAAAAAGTAACTAATACTGCTTCAAAATTAGCTACTTTTGTATATGTTAGAAATTACCTTTTTAAAAAACAAAAATTATTTCGTCAATTACCAGGATTAGTTGCTAATGGTAGAGATATGGGTACTGTTGTATTTCCTGATGCAATAATAAAATTTTTCTTAGAAGCAACATTAGAAAATAGAGTATCTCGTAGATTAGAAGATTTTAAAAATCAAGGTTATAATTTTGAATTTCATATTTTATTAGATGAAATGAAAAAAAGAGATGAGCGCGATCAAAATAGACAGCATTCTCCATTAAAAATGGCAGATAATGCAATTATATTAGATTCTAATAATATTACTTTTTTAGAAGTAGTACAGATTGCTATTAAATATATAAATCAACATGATTATTTTAAAGATTAATTCTTACTATAATTAGGATAATTATAGAATATATTAATAACACTATTTTAATGGATATAAAATAGATGTTACATTACTGTGTTATAAATTATTTATATGAATGAATCTTTTTCCAAATTGTTTGAAGAATCTTTAAATCAAGTAAAAACCAAACCCGGATCAATTATTCCAGGAATTATTATAGCTATAGAAAAAGATATGGTATTAATTGATTCTGGATTAAAATCAGAGTCATATATTTCTATTGAACAATTTAAAGATAATAAAGGTAAATTAGAAATTAAAGTAGGTGACTGTATTGATGTATCATTAGATGCAATGGAAGATGGTTTTGGAGAAACTTTATTATCAAGAGAAAAAGCTAAAAGACATGAGTCTTGGTTAAAATTAGAACAAGCACATGATAATTCTGATACAATTATAGGTATTATTAGCGGTAAAGTAAAAGGTGGATTTACTGTTGAGCTAAATGATTTGCGTGCATTTTTACCAGGATCATTGGTAGACGTAAGACCAGTTCGAGAAACAAGTCATTTAGAAGGAAAAAAATTAGAATTTAGAGTTATTAAATTAGATCAAAAAAGAAATAATGTAGTTGTTTCAAGAAGGGCTGTTATTGAATCTGAACATAGTGCTGAAAGAAATCAATTATTATCTAATTTACAAGAAGGTTTAAAAATTAGAGGATCAGTAAAAAATTTAACTGATTATGGTGCATTTATTGATTTGGGTGGTGTTGATGGATTATTACATATTACTGATATGGCATGGAAAAGAGTAAAACATCCTAGTGAAATTGTTAGTATTGGTGAGGAAATTTTTGTTAAAGTATTAAAATTTGATCGAGATAAAACTAGAGTATCTTTAGGGTTAAAACAATTAAGTGAAGATCCATGGATTTCTATTTCCACAAAATATCCAGAAGGTAGTATGGTTAGTGGTCGAGTAACAAATTTAACAGATTATGGATGTTTTGTAGAAATTCAAGAAGGTGTAGAAGGTTTAGTGCATGTTTCTGAGATGGATTGGACTAATAAAAATATTCATCCTTCTAAAGTAGTACATGTTTCAGATATTATTAAAGTCATGGTATTAGATATTGATGAAGATAGACGTCGTATTTCATTAGGTATTAAACAATGTAAACCAAATCCTTGGAAAATTTTTTCAGAAACACATAATAAAGGAATGAGAGTTCAAGGAAAAATTAAATCTATTACAGATTTTGGAATTTTTATTGGATTAAAAGGTGGAATTGACGGATTAGTGCATTTATCAGATATTGAATGGATTAATTCTGGTGACAAAGTATTAAAAAAATATAAAAAAGGAGATGAAATATCAGCAATGGTATTACAAGTTGATTCTGATAGAGAAAGAATATCATTGGGTATTAAACAGTTATGTGAAGATCCATTACATGTATATATAAATTCATATAAAAAAGAAGATACAATTATTGGACAGATTACATCTATCAGTAATAATATGCTACATATAAAATTATCTAATAAAATGGAAGGAATATTAAATATTCATAATATACCTAAACAATATATAACAAGAAATATTTCTACGATATTTAGTATAAATGATTTAATAAAGTGTATAATAAGTAATGTTGATTATAAAAATAGAATTATTAATCTTTCTTTAAGTAAAAAATTTATAACTCATCAAGTAAATTATTATATTAAAACATTAAAAAAATATGATAATTTATTTTTTTCTAATATTATAATTTCAATATTTCAAGTAGTAAAAAATGAAAATTAAATATTTATTAATTTATATGTCATTGAATAAATATATAATTGATTAAAATATTGTTATATATTTATACTATAATATAAAATAAATGAATATTTATATAAATTTGGAAGCTAAGTAGCTAATATATTTATAGAACTTAGTTTCTATATAAAAATATTTTATAAAATAAAAATGATATTTTTGTACCAATGTAATATTCAATAAATTAATTATTTTAATTTGTAAATACCATTTAAAAACATAATTCATATTTTATAATTACGACATTTTAGTATAATTGATTTTTATAATAATATCTGAGCGCCGGCATTATTCCGGCACTCATATAAATTTAATACAATTTTTTAGCAATTTTAAATGCATCATATTTGAATATTTTTTTTACATGTTGTGAGGTTTTTTGGATATCATTATGAACTATTTTTTCATTCTGAATACCAATACATCTTCCCCCATACCCTTTTATAAGAAGTTCTATTGCATAAGATCCCATTCGAGAAGCTAAAATACGATCATATACTACTGGTGCTCCTCCTCTTTGTATATGACCTAAAATTGTTGCTCTTGTTTCTCTATTAGTATTATTTTCTATATATTGAGCTAATTTTTTAACATCACACATATATTCTGTTATTACTATAATGGCATGTTTTTTACCTCTTTTGATACCTAACTTTACTTCTTCAAGTAAGTCTTCTTTCTTATAATTAATTTCTGGTAGTACGATAAATTCACATCCTCCAGCAATAGCAGAAAATAAAGTTAAATCTCCACAATATCTTCCCATTACTTCTACAATAGAAATTCTTTGATGTGAAGATGATGTATCTCTTAAACGATCCATAGCTTCTACTATAGTTTGTAAAGCAGTACAATATCCTATAGTATAATCTGTTCCTGAAACATCATTATCAATTGTTCCAGGCAAACCAATACAAGGTATACCCATTTTTGTTAATTTTTTAGCACCAATATAAGAACCGTTACCACCAATAATAACAAGAGCATCAATTTTTTTATATTTTATATTGTTAACTGCAATATATCGAATTGTTTTTTTAGAAAATTGAGGGAATCGTGTTGAACCTAAAAAAGTACCACCTTTATTAATTATATCAGATACACTATATCGATCTAAGTCTATCATTCTATTTTCATATAATCCTAAATATCCATCATATATTCCAAATATTTTTAATTTTTCACTTAAACCTGTTCGTACAACAGATCGAATAGCAGCATTCATTCCAGGAGCATCACCTCCACTCGTTAATACACCAATTCTTTTAATCATGATAATTAACCTTAAAAATTAAAGTATGTATTAAGGTTGAATATAGTAGTTATAAAAATAATATTAATAATATACAATAAAATGTTATGCTATATATGTACTATTATTTAAAGTTAAATTAAAAATATTTAATTTTATTATATAATAAGTTATCACTATTTTTTTAAAAAATAATATTTTATAGGACATAGTTTTTTATCAAAATTATAAATAATAGGAATACCATTTGGAATATATAAATTTATTATTTCATTGTTATTAATATTCGATAAATATTTTATTAATGCTCTTAAAGAATTACCATGAGCTACAATTAAAACATTTTTTTTATTTTTTATATTTGGAAAAATTTTATTATTCCAATAAGGTAAAACTCTATTAAGAGTTAATTCTAAACTTTCAGAAACTGGTATATGATGACAATTTAATTTTTCATATTTTTTACTATTTTCTAAAAGTAAATTTTTTATTGTCTTTAATTTTGGAGGTATTGCTTTAAAACTTCTACGCCATTTTTTGACTTGTTCTTTTCCATACTTTAAATTTGTTTCTAATTTACTTAATCCTTGTAATTTACCATAATGTCTTTCATTTAGATACCATGTTTTTTTTACTGGTATCCAACATTGATTTAATTCTCTTAATATTTTCCATAAAGTATTAATGGCTCTATTTAATACAGATGTATAAGAAATATCAAATTCAAAATTATTTTTTTTTAATATTTTCCCAGCTTCTTGAGCCTCTTTTTTACCTTTATTTGATAATTCTACATTAGTCCAACCAGTAAATTTATTTAATTTATTCCATGTACTTTCACCATGTCTTACTAAAACTAATTGATTATTCTCCATATTTTATTCCTATTATATGCAATATAATATGTATTTATTTATTTTTAATTTTTATTTTTTTAAATTTCTAATAAAACTCTTGTAAAATCTTCTAATTTATTTTTAACCATATTTAAAAACCCTACAGCTTCTTTACCATCAATTAATCTATGATCATAAGACAGTGCTATGTACATCATAGGTGCAATTTTAATTTCTTGATTTATTGATATAGGACGATCTTGAATAGTATGCATACCTAAAATAGCTGATTGGGGGGGATTAATGATAGGTGTTGACAACAAAGAACCAAAGGTACCACCATTAGTAATAGTAAAATTACCTCCAATTAAGTCTGATAACTGTAATTTTTCTTGATTACTTTGAGCAATAAAATATTTAATTTTTTTTTCTATTTGTGACATAGTCATACTGTTTACATCTTTTAGTACTGGAGTAACTAAACCTGTATTAGTTGCAATAGCAACATTAATATCAAAATAATCATAGTACACTATATAATTTTTTTCAATTCTTGCATTTATTGTTTTAAAAATTTTTAAAGATTCTACTACTGCTTTAATAAAAAAAGACATAAATCCTAATCGAACTTTATAATTTTCTTGAAAAGATTTTCCATATAGATTACGAAGGTTAATAATTGACTGCATATTTACTTCGTTAAATGTTGTTAACATTGCAGTATTATTTTTTGAATATAATAATTTTTCCGATATTCTTTTACGTATAGGAGTCATTAATACACGTTTTTCATTACGATTATTGGAATTTTTATTTTCTGGAATTAATGTATTTTTTGAAGAATCTTTATTTTTATGTATAAAATTTTTTTTTTTTTTTAACGTATGTAAAGAATATGAATTATTCTTTAACATTATTCTTCTAATAGATGGACTTAAGTAACGTTGAAATAATTCATCTTGTGTGTTTTGAAAGACCTGATTTATTTTCTTTATATTGTTTAAATTTTTTATATTATTTTTATTTGATTGTATATTCTTAGTTTCTTTAATTAATCCTATTATTTGTTTATTATATACTGTTTCTCCTTCATTTTTTAATATAGATTTCAAAATACCATTAACAGAAGCAGGTACTTCTAAAATTACCTTTTCAGTTTCAATTTCTACAAGTATTTCATCTTGTTTAATAATATCACCAACCTTTTTATTCCAATGAATAATTGTAGCATTAGTAATTGATTCTGGTAATTCAGGAACTAAAATATTTATTTGATTCATTATTCGATCTCTTTAATGTATATTTAAAGCATTATTAATAATTTTTTTTTGTTGTTTTAAATGAAGAAATATAGATCCTACAGCTGGTGCTGCTGAAGAAGATCTTCCAATGTATTGTATATTGATATTGTATAATGATATTGATGTTAAACATTTTTGAATATAATACCATGCACCTTGATTTTTTGGTTCTTCTTGACACCAATAAAAATTATGTACTGAATGATATAATTTTAATAAATTTAATATTTCTTGTTTAGGGAAAGGATATAGTTGTTCTACTCTAATTAAAACAACATGTATTGTATTTTTTTTTCTTCTTTCAGATAATAAATCATAATATATCTTACCTGAACAAAAAATAATTTTTTTAATACATGATAAATTAATTAAATCTATTTCATTAATTATAGGTTTAAAATATCCATATTCTAGTTCTGTTAAAGTTGAATTAGCTAAAGGATTTCTTAATAATGATTTAGGTGAGATAATAATTAAAGGTTTGAAAATAATATTAAAAGCTTGATGACGTAAAAGATGATATATTTGTGAAGCAGTAGAAGGAATACATATTATAATATTTTTTTGAGAACATAATTGAAGAAAACGTTCTATTCTTGCAGAAGAATGCTCAGGTCCTTGTCCTTCATATCCATGTGGTAAAAACATTACTAATTTAGATTTTATTCCCCACTTTTGTTCACCTGAACTAATAAATTGATCGATTACAACTTGTGCTCCGTTAGCAAAATCACCAAATTGCGCTTCCCAAATATTTAATGTATTATATGAATCTATGGAATAGCCATATTCAAAAGCTAATACAGATTCTTCTGATAATACAGAATCCCAAATATGAAATTTTCCTATTATTTTTTTTAAATTATTTAATGGAATATAATTTATTCCATTATATTGATCATGTATCACTGCATGTCGATGGAAAAAAGTACCTCTACTTATATCTTCTCCCGATAATCTACATGAAATACCTTGATATAATAAAGTAGCATATGCAAGATTTTCTGCAGCTCCCCAATCAAATAATTTTTTTCTTATTGCCATGTCATATCTTGATTGATATATTTTAACAATTCTATTGTGTGCTTTTATACTGTCAGGTATTAAACTAATTTGAATTGCTAAATATTGAACATTATTTATATTCAAATTAGATAATATATTTCTTTTTTTTTTTGATATTATTATCTTATTTAGTATTTTATGATTTGAATTTTGACTGTTAATATTAAATTGATTACGATATTTTACTTTTAAATCGTTAAAATATGTTGCATCAATAACTTTATTTAATTCTAATAATTTTGAATATATTGTACATATTGTAGGGTGACTTTTTATTTTTTGATACATAAGAGGTTGTGTAACACTTGGTTCATCTGCTTCATTATGACCATTTCTACGGTAACAAACTAAATCAATGAAAACATCTTTTTTAAATTTATATCTAAAATTTAATGCTAATTGAATAATAAAAATAACAGATTCTGGATCATCTGCATTAACATGAAATACTGGTGATTGTATTATTTTAGCTATATCTGTACAATATTCAGTTGATCTAATATCTTTTGTGTTAGAAGTAGTAAATCCAATTTGATTATTAATTATAATATGTACTGTTCCACCTACAGTATAACCATTAGTCTGAGACATATTTAATAATTCTTGGTTGACTCCTTGACCGATAATTGCAGCGTCTCCATGTATATTAATAGGTAATATATTATTAGAATTAAATACTTTTTCTTTATCTATATATGCTCGACTAGATCCCATAATTACAGGATTAATAATTTCTAAATGAGATGGATTGGGTTTTAAATCTACTGTTATAATTTTATTTTTTATTTTAATTTTTGAACACATTCCAAAATGATATTTTGCATCTCCTGTTCCATAATATGGTTTATATGTATTAGAAAATTCATTACATAAATCATACATATTTTTATTTAAAACATTTACTAACACATTTAATCTTCCTCGATGTGCCATACCAATAATAATTTTAGAAGATAATTTTTTAATAGAATCACGTATAATATAATGTAAAATAGGAATTAATACTTCACATCCTTCTAACGAAAAACGTTTTGTTCCAGGAAACCGACTATTAAGATATTTTTCAAAAATTTCTGATTTTACTAATTGTTTTAAAAGTTTGATTTTTTGTTGTTTTTTTAAAACAAAACGATTAGATTTATTTTCTACATTTTTTTGTATCCAACTAGTTTCTGATATTTTATCAATATACATGTATTCTATGCTAAAAGTTGTGCAATATATTTTTTTAAATTTTTCATAAATTAATTTTAATGAATGAATTTTATTATTTTTATTTAGTATTTTTTTAACGTAAATATTTTTTTGTGTATTTATAAAATTAAAACCATGTAATAATAAAAATTTTTTTAGTTTATCTGTTTGAGGTATAAATCTAATAGGATCTAAATTAGCAAATTTATGTCCATATCTTCTAAATAAATCAATTAATTTAAATATATTTAAATTATTATTATCAATATCATGAGAATTTAATTTAATATCATTTTTTAAATTATCTTTCATAACAGAAAAATAATTTTTATTTTCTTGAAATAATTGTTTCCAGTATAATTCTACTGAATCAGAATCATATAGAAATTTTTGGTAAATATGTTCAATATATAATTGATTCATACCATTTAAGTTATAAAATTTTGAATCAAATATATTTTTTTTTTCTTGCATAATATTACCTAGAAATAATTTTCAATAGTGTACAATATATACATAAAATTAAAGTACTATAGTTTAGTAATATAATAAATACTAAAGATCTATATAGAATCTATATAGAATTTATATAGAATTTATATAAAATTAATACAAGATTAATATGGTTATATAGGATTATTGATATCAATAAATATAACATTTAAATTATATTTTTTAGATATCCATTGTCCTAATTTTTGTATTCCATACCGTTCTGTAGCATAATGTCCAGCTGCAAAAAAATTGATATTACTTTCATGTGCATAATGCATAGTATCTTCAGATGCTTCTCCTGTTAAAAAAGCATCTAATTTTAAATCATGTGCTTGTTTTATAAATTTTTGTCCTTTACCACTACACCAAGCAATAGTATTAATTTTATATAATTTAGAACGACTAAAACAAATAGGTATTCTTTTAAATTTCGATGTAATTTTATGAAATAAATTTTTGACAGTAATATGTGAATTAAACTTTCCCCATAAAACAATATCTGATATTTTACCTAATACAGTAATTTCTAATTTTTTAGCTATTTGCATATTATTACCTAATGTTTTATGAACATCTAATGGTATATGCCAACTATATAAATTAATATTATTTTTTAATATTGAGTGTATTCTAGTTTTTTGTATTTTTTGAATATTTTTAGATTCATGATCCCAAAATAAACCATGATGTACAATAATTGCTTGAGCTTGATATTGAATAGCAAAATCGATTAGTTGTTGACAAATACTAACTCCTGTAACAATTTTTTGTATATTATGATTACCTTCTATTTGTAATCCATTATTAGTAATATCTTGAAATAAATGAGAATTTAATTTTTTATTAATAATATTTTCTAAATTATAATTATTCATTAAGTATTGTATGAAATATGAAATATATATTAAAAAATAAAAATAGTTTTATAATTTAATATAAAATAAAATTGATATATTTTATTGTATAGAAAATATTTATCTTACATAAATATTAAATATTGTATTAATAAAATTTTCTATAAATTATAAATAAAATTATTGAATATTTATTCAGTTATATTGATAAAAGATAAGATTATGAATATAAAAATATTTATGATTAGATTAAATATATAGTTTAAATTAATAAGTATTTTATGTTATATTTACTAGAAGATTATAGAGAGGATAGAATGGAAAAAATAGGAATTTTTTTTGGAAGTGACACTGGAAATACAGAAAAAATAGCTAAAATTATTCATAAAAAAATTGGGGAAAATACATCAGAATTGTATGATATATCTACATGTACTCAAAAAGATATAACAAAATTTAATATTTTAATGTTTGGAATACCAACATGGTATTATGGAGAAGTACAATGTGATTGGGATACTTTTTTACCAACATTAAAGACAATAAATTTTAAAAATAAAATAGTATCTTTATTTGGTTGTGGAGATCAAGAGGATTATAGTGAATATTTTTGTGATGCTATTGGTATTGTATATAATATTGTAAAAAATCAAGGTGCTCATTTAATCGGAAAATGGTCCACTAAAGGATATACATTTGAAGAATCTAAAGCATTATTAAATAATAAATATTTTGTTGGATTAACAATTGATGAAGATCGACAATCACAGAAAAGTGAAACTCGAATAAACACATGGATAAATAATATATTATTGGAAATACAAAATATAAATATTAAAAATTACAAATAAAATATTTATTCTTAATTTATTTGTATTTCTAAAAATAAAAATTGAAATTATTAATGATAACAGCATAATATATAAATATATGATTTGCTGTTATCGATAATAATTTATATTAATTTATTTTTTAGAACCAATTAAATTTACTAAATCTAATACTTTACTTGAATAACCAGTTTCATTATCATACCATGAAATTAATTTAACAAAATTATCATTTAAAGATAGTCCTGCTTTTGCATCAAAAATAGAAGTAAATTCTGATCCATTAAAATCAGTTGATACTACATCTTCTTCAGTATAACTTAATATATCTTTTAAATAAGTTTCTGAAGCAATTTTTACTTGTTTACAAATTTCTTCATAATGTACTGATGTATTTAATTTAACTGTTAAATCAACTACAGAAACATTGGGTGTTGGTACTCGAAATGCAATTCCTGTTAATTTCCCGTATAATTCTGGTAATACTTTACCTACAGCTAATGCTGCTCCTGTAGATGATGGTATAATATTTTGTAATGCTCCTCGTCCTCCTCTCCAATCTTTTGAAGAAGGTGAATCAACAGTTTTTTGTGTTGCAGTAGTAGAATGAACAGTTGTCATTAATCCTTCTACTATTCCAAAAGTATTATGTATTACTTTTGCTAAAGGTGCTAAACAATTAGTAGTACAAGAAGCATTAGAAACAATATTTTGACCTGAATAAGTATGAAAATTTACTCCTCTAACAAACATTGGTGTATTATCTTTAGGTGGAGCGGTAATAATAACTTTTTTTGCTCCAGCAATAATGTGTTTTTGAGCAGTTTCTTGAGTTAAAAATATACCGGTTGATTCAATAACTACATCAACACATAATTGTTTCCATATTATTTTTTCAGGATTTCTTTCTGATGTAATTACAATTTTTTTTCCATTAACTATAATATAGTTATTTTTAACTTGAATTGAACCAGAAAATTTACCATGTGTAGAATCTAATTTTAACATATAAGCTATATAATTTGGATCCAATAAATCATTTATACCTACTATTTTAATATTACTTCTTGTTTGTGCTATTCTAAATATAATTCTTCCAATTCGACCAAATCCATTTATACCTACTTTAATCGTCATTATATATACCTTATAAAGATTAAATCAATAAAACAGTTACTTATTTTAAATTAATATAAAACATACATTAAAATTTTATTTTATCAAACGATTTAATACATTTTAAATGTATTTATAATATTTCGTATATATTACTAGTATGCATAAATATGTTTATTATTCCAATAAAATATAAAATAATTTTTAAAATATTTGAATAAAACTATAAATTTAATGTTATTTTAACATATTTTCAATATATTATCAAACAAATATATAAAATAAAATATTCACTAAATTATTATTTATATATTTTAGTTTACTAGTTTATTTAAAAATATAAATTTTTACTATCAATAATATTAAGATATCAAGGTATTAAAATGAATAAAATTTTATTTATATATTTTTAGTTTTAGATTACATGTTTAATACAATATAATATGTACTTCAAATTATATTTTATATTATTGATAATTTCTATAAAATGTATAAAATTGCAATAAATATTAAATAATTATATAAAAATTTCAACATTAAAATAGTACAATATTTTCAATAATATATAATCAAACAATTATGAACATTATGTAATATAATACATATCAGCTATATATAGATTAAATAATTTTAATATAAAAAGATAATATTATAAAAAATATATTTATATCTGGATTAATTATAGATCAGTAGTAATACTGTTATTATTAGTAAACAGTATTGTAAAGATTTTAAATATTAATATTTAAAAATTTACTTAAACGAATATGTTACTATAATTTATGTGATATTATATTACGTAAATAAAAATAATTTTATTCAAAATAATAAAATTAATAAAATCAAATAAAATATTCAAACTATTTTATGTTATATTCTATTATCACTAATGTATTAAAACATGTATTAGTATACTGAAATATTGAAATATAAATTATAATAAATTATTTGTTATAATATATAAAATAAATATTAAAAAATATTTTTATATATTATTAAATAATAAACTATTATTAACAATAAAAATTATATTTTATATTTATCAAATTAAAACTTTAATTTATGAAATAAAGATAACATTCTTATCATTCAAATATATAAAAAATTACATATGATTTATATGGTAACATATTCAGCTTCAAAATATATTATTATACAAAATATAAATTAATATTATTCATATTAATCACTCTATGAATTATTACAATTGATATGTTTTAATATGTGATTAATTATATAAAATCATAAATATTACAATATAGTAGAATATTTTATTATAAAATATCATATTCAATTTTTAAAGATTTAATTATGAATTTTATAAATTTATATTCATATGCAATCATAATAAAAATATAATGTAAGTAAATATATAAAAATATTTATTATTATTTTAGTATTAATATTTTTAAAATTATTTAATTATTTAAAATAATATTATTATATTATTTAATTAAAATATATATTTTATAAAAATTTTTATTATTATATATAATAATTAATATTCAACTAATAATATATAATTTTTCATTATTTATATATTAAATTAAATCATTAAAATAAATCAAATTATTTTAGATATATTATTTATTATAAATAATTGAAGTATTAAAATATTAAAATATATAACATATAAAGTTATTATTACAACATACAATATTCTATAATAATACATAATTTAAACAACATAAATATGTAATATAAGTTTTATATATGTTATTATCATTATAATATTTATTTATTTAATAAATAATAATTTATTATGAATAGCATATTTAATTGCACGAGTTAATTTTGTTAATGAAAAAGTATCAATAATATATGGAGGTGTTAAATAAATTAATTTCTGAAATGGTCTAATCCAAACTCCATGACGAACAAAAAATTTTTGAATTAGTTTTAAATTAACTGAATATTTACATTCAACAACAGCAATACCTCCAAGTATTCGAATATCTAATACATAAGAATTATTAATTAATGGCAATAATTCTTGTTTAAGTTGTTTTTCAATATTAAATATTTGTATTTTCCATGTTCCTTCTTGTAATATAGAAATATTTTCACAAGCTACTGCGCATGCTAAAGGATTTCCCATAAATGTTGGACCATGCATTAATTTATAAGGTTCATTATTACTAATAACGTTAGCAATTTTTCGAGTTGTTATTATCGCTGATAATGTCATTGTACCACCAGTTAATGCTTTTCCTAAACATAATATATCTGGAATTATATTAGCATGTTGATATGCAAACATTTTTCCAGTACGTCCAAATCCAGTTGCAATTTCATCAATAATAAGTGGAATTTTATGTTCATTACATAAAAATTTTATTTGTTTTAAATATTCAGGATGATAGAATTTCATACCACCAATACCTTGTACAATGGGCTCTAAAATTACTGCTGCAATAATTGATTTATTATTTATTAATAAATTTAAAAAAGAATTTATATCATTATGATTCCATGTATTCATAAAAGATGATTTAGGAGCATGTGCAAATAAATTTTTAGGTAAAAATTTATGATATAAATTATGTAAAGAATTCTTAGGATCACACACTGACATAGCAGAAAATGTATCTCCATGATATCCATTTCGAATTGTTAAAAAAACTTTTTTATTTTTATTTAAAGAATACCAATATTGTAATGCTATTTTCATAGCTATTTCAATAGATACTGATCCTGAATCAGCAAGAAAAATGCATTCTAATTTTTTAGGAAGTATACTTATTAATTTTTTACATAATTTAATTGCAGGTGAATGTATTATTCCACCAAACATAATATGAGACATTTTATCTATTTGATTTTTTAATGCTATATTCAATCTAGGATGATTATATCCATGTATAGTAGACCACCAAGAAGACATACCATCAATAATTTTTATACCATTTTTTAATTTTAAATGCACTCCATGAGCATAAGAAATCATATAACATGGTAATGGTTTAGTCATAGAATCATAGGGATGCCAAATATGTTTTAAGTTAAATTTAAGATCTTGATTCATAATTAAATTTCTTTAGAATATAGAATATTATTAGTATAAAATTTTTATTTAAAACAATATATAAATTTATAGGACGATAAAATGAAAAAAAATTGGAATATACAGGAAGTTAGTTTATTATTTAAAAAACCATTCTTAGAATTAATGTTTGAAGCGCAAGAAATGCATAGAAAGTATTTTAATCCTAGTGAAATACAAATTAGTACTCTTTTATCTATTAAAACAGGACTATGTCCTGAAGATTGTAAATATTGTTCTCAAAGTTCTAGATATAATACAAATATTAAAACAGAAAAATTATTAGAAATTGAAGAAATTTTAAAAAAAGCAAAAGAAGCTAAAAAATCAGGATCTGATAGATTTTGTATGGGAGCTGCATGGAAAAATCCAAAAGAACGTGATATGCCTTATTTAATAAAAATCATAAAAAAAATCAAAAAACTTGGTTTAGAAACTTGTATGACATTAGGTAGTTTAAGTAAAACACAAGCAACACAATTATCTAATGCTGGTCTTGATTTTTACAATCATAATTTAGATACTTCACCTAGAATATATAAAAAAATTATTACTACTCGTACATATCAAGATCGATTAGATACATTAGAAATAATACAAAAATCTGGTATTAAAGTTTGTTCAGGTGGAATTTTAGGATTAGGTGAAAAAACCAATGATCGAGCAGAATTATTAGTACAATTAGCTAATTTAAGTAAAGTTCCAGAAAGTATACCAATTAATATGTTAGTTAGTGTTAAGGGTACACCAATGGAAAAAAATAAAAAAATTAATGATTTTGATTTTATTAAAACTATTGCTGTTGCTCGTCTTATGATGCCTACATCATATATTCGTTTATCAGCTGGTCGTGAAAATATGAGTCAAAATATGCAAGCTATGTGTTTTATGGCTGGTGTAAATTCAATTTTTTATGGATGTAAATTATTAACTGCTGCTAATCCAAAACAAAAAGATGATTTAAAATTATTTAAACGATTAGGTTTATATCCTAAAAAAAAAATCATTTATAACGAAAATTCAAACAACACAAATAATTTGAGTAAAATAATAAATAATAATATTAAAAATTATTATAATGCTACAATTAATTAAATAATATTATATTAATATTTATATTCTACCTATTTTAAATAATAGGTAGTTCATTTTTTTATTGTATGAGATAACTTAAATATTTAAATTATCTATAAAATAGTTATTTAATTTAAAATTTTTTAAAATGTGAATTATACATAAAAGGTATATATGCATTATCAATGGTTTATTACCGGAACAGATACAAATGTTGGAAAAACAATAGCATCAATTGTTTTATTACACAAAGCATCAAAAAAAGGATTTAAAACAGCAGGATATAAACCGGTTTCTTCAGGATGCATAAAAACAATAGATGGTTTTCAAAATCAAGATGCAATATTATTAAAAAAATACAGTACGGTAAATCTATCATATAAACAAGTTAATCCATTTTTCTTTTCGCGAATTGGTCCACCTCATGTATTTAATAATAAAGAAAAGTTGATTAATTTTAATGCATTAAATAATGGATTAAATATTATACATAAAAAATCTAATTGGATAATTATAGAAGGTATAGGAGGATGGTATACTCCAATTTCTCAATCTATTTTTCTTTCCGATTGGATTAAACAAGAAAACATACCTGTTATTTTAGTAGTTGGTTTAAAATTAGGATGTATTAATCATTCTATTTTAACAGGACAATCAATTACACAATCTGGTCTTCAATTTTCTGGCTGGATTGCAAATTATATATCTAATAAACAAGAATATTTTTTAGATTATATTAATATTCTCAAAAAATATATTCATGCTCCTTTTTTAGGTTCTATTCCTTATATGAAAAATCTTCATAATATCTCAAAAAAAAATATATTAATTAAATTACCTACATAGAATATTGTAATATATTATATATGCTCATATAACTATATATAATGTAATATTTATACATAACTATTTTATTGATAAATTATGTATATACTGGATAACGAGAACATAAAGATAATACTTGATTTTTTATATTAGAAATTGTTTTATTATCATTAAAATTATTAATAATTTGAATTATCCAATTAGATATATCTATAGATTCTTTTTCTTTACATCCTCTTCGAGTAATTGCAGGAGTACCAATACGTATACCAGAAGTGATAAAAGGACTTTTTTGATCATTAGGGATGGTATTTTTATTGACTGTAATATTAGCTAAACCTAAAAAAAATTCAGCGTTTTTTCCTGTAATATTTTTATTATTTAAATCTAGAACGAATAAATGATTATTTGTTTTCCCTGAAATAACATTAAAACCATTTTTTAAAAAAGTTTTCACCATAATTTTTGAATTTTTTAAAATTTGTTGTTGATATAATTTAAATGATGGTTCTAAAACTTCTTTAAAAGAAATTGCTTTTGCTGCAATAACATGCATTAAAGGACCCCCTTGATTACCTGGAAATACTGAAGAATTTAACTTTTTATAAAAATTATCATCCTTATTTTTAGAAAGAATTAAACCTCCTCTAGGACCAGATAATGTTTTATGAGTTGTAGTTGTAACTACGTCAGCATATTCAATAGGATTAGGATATAAATTAGCTGCAATTAGTCCAGCAATATGAGCGATATCAACAACTAAATATGCTTGAACACTATTTGCTATTTCTTTCATTTTTTTCCAATTACAAACTCCAGAAAAAGAAGAAAAACCTCCAATAATCATTTTAGGTTTATATTTCATAGCCATATATTCTAAATTATTATAATCAATATCTCCTGCCTCATTAACGCCATAACTCATTGCACGATATAACTTCCCGGAAAAATTAACTGATGCACCATGTGTCAAATGACCGCCATGAGATAAATTCATGCCTAATATTAAATCACCAGGTTGTAATAATGCTGAATATACAGCACAATTTGCTTGCGAACCAGAATGTGGTTGAACATTAGCATAATCAGCATTAAATATTTTTTTTGCACGACTAATAGCTATTTCTTCAATTTTATCAACATAATTACAACCACCATAATAACGTTTTTCTGGATATCCTTCTGCATATTTATTTGTTAATTGTGATCCTTGAGCTTGCATAACACAAGTACTAGCATAATTTTCAGAAGCAATAAGTGTAATATGATTTTCTTGTCTCATTCTTTCTTTTTCTATATAATTCCAAATATCTGGATCATATTTTATTATTTTTTCATTTTTACTAAACATATTTTATATACCTTATTTTAAAATAAGTAATATTAATAATATTTTATTTTTTATTTATTTTAGTTTGTAATATTTAAAATACTAAAAATTGTTTTTTTTATTTTGAATAAAATATTTTATTTATCTCTTGAATAACATGCATTTGAAAAATTTTTTTTTTATGTTTTTTTTTTAAATCAATTAAATATATTGTTTTCTTTTTTACTTCTTCTAATTCTAAGAATAATATTATATGAGATGAATATTTTTTAATATTTCGAAATATTTTTAAAAAATGGATAGGTTGAAATTCTAGTAGTATTTTTAATTTTGGCATAATATTTCTAATTTCTTCTGATAAAGATATGGCTAATAATTTCATTGATTGTACAGAAAATAATATATAAATATCTGTTATAAAATTATTTTTATTAAATAAAGATAATGATTTAATTAATAATATTAAACGATCCATACCTATTGCTAAACCTATTGCTGGAGTATCAACACCACCTAATTTCTTAACTAAAGTATCATATCGTCCACCTGCACAAACTGTATTTTGAGTACCTAAAAAATTTGTTTTCCATTCAAATACAGTATTATTATAATAATCTAATCCTCTCACTAAACGATGATTAATAACATATTTAATCTTAAATTGATCAATTAATTGGCAGAGATAATTAAAATTAAATATTGACTTTTTATCAATATAATCATACAAAATAGGTGCATTCAGTAATAAACGTTGAATTTTTTTATTTTTACTATCTAAAATTCTAATTGGATTTTTTTCTAATTGAAGTAAAGCATGTTGGTCTAAAATTGATTTATTTTTTTTAAGAAATTCCTTTAAATCTATTTGATATTTTATTCTAGATTCTATAGATCCAATTGAATTAATTTCTAATGTTAGTAAATTAGAAATACCTAATGTACTCCAAAATCTAGTTATTAATAAAATTAATTCTAATTCTATATCTGGTTCTGATAATCCAAATACTTCGATACCCAATTGATGAAATTGACGATATCGTCCTTTTTGAGGTCTTTCATATCGAAACATAGGACCATAATACCATAATCTTTGTTTTTTATGGTATAATAATTTATTTTGTATTACTGCTCTCACACAACCTGCTGTTGCTTCTGGTCTTAAAGTAATACTACTTTTATTTTTATCATAAAAAGAATACATTTCTTTTTGAATAATATCTGTAATACTTCCAATAGTTCTTTGAAATAATACTGTTTTTTCTAAAACAGGTAATCGAATTTCAGAATAATTATAACTTAATAATATTTTTTTTAATAAATATTCTACTTTATTCCATTCAAATAATTCTTCAGGAAGATAATCATGCATTCCTTTAATTGATTGAATATTATTATTCATATCATGTTCCGATTTTTAATAAATATTAAAATTTAATTAAATAAATATTAGATATTTGAATTTTTTATTTGATGAGATATAATTCCAGTTAATTGTCCGCATGCTGCGTGAATATCTTGCCCTCTAGATTTACGAACAGTTGTTATAAATCCTTTATTAATTAAAAAATTTGAAAATTTTTGTATTTGAGAAAATTTACTACATAAAAATTTTGAATTCGAAAAACTATTCCATGGAATTAAATTAATTTTACTAGGAATATTTTTTAAAATTTTTACTAATTCTTGAGCATGTAATAAAGTATCATTAATATTATGTAACATAATATATTCTATTGTAATACCTTTTTTATTAATTTTTGATTTTTTTAAAAATTGAGTTACTGTCATTAATAATAATGAAATATTGTATTTTTTATTAATTGGCATAAGTTTATTTCTTAGTTCATCATTTGATGCATGTAATGAAATTGCTAATTTAATATCAATTATGTTAGATAATTTATTCAATGCAGGTACTATACCTGATGTAGAAATAGTAATTTTTTTTTTTGAAATATTAAATCCAAAATTATCTGACATAATTTTTAATGCTGTAACAACATTATTTAAATTTAATAACGGTTCACCCATACCCATCATGACTATATTAGTAATTGATGGGTAATTTTTCATTTTATTAATTTTTTTATGTGCTATCCATATCTGTCCAATAATTTCTGAAACTAATAAATTACGATTAAATTTTTGCTGACCAGTAGAACAAAAATGACAATTTAATACACATCCTACTTGAGAAGAAATACATAATGTTCCTCTACTTTTTTCAGGAATATATACTGTTTCTACTATATGATTATTAATATTTACTATCCATTTTACTGTACCGTCTATAGAATAATATTTTTTTATAAATTTAGGAGTTTTAATAATACTAATATTTTTTAATTTTTCTCGTAATGTAATTTTAATATTAGTCATTTTATTAAAATCATCACAAAAATAATGATATATCCAAATCATTACTTGATCAGCACAAAAGGATTTTTCTCCAATAGATCTAAAAAATTCTTTCATTTTTAATCGATCAAAATTTAATAAATTAATTTTATGGAACATATTATTTTCAATATTATAAAATACATATAATACATTATATATAAACAAATACTTTTAAAATAAACATTTTATATATATTATTTAATAGACAAATAATGTTTTATTTTTTTTACAAAATAATGTAAAAAACGATTAAATATTTTTTTTGGTTTTATATATTGAATATGAAAAATATTGAAATCTTTTATTTTTTCTAAAATTAAATCATCACTGGTACTAATACTATCAATTAATTTTTTTTCTAAAGCAGTAATACCAAACCAATAATCTCCATTAGAAATTTCATTTAAATTTAAACATGGTCTCATTTTATAAATAAAATTTTTAAACAAATCATGAGTATTATTCAGTTTATTTTTAAAATATTGACGATCATTTTCAGTATTTTTTCCAAATAAAGTTAAAGTTCTTTTATAATCTCCTGCTGTATGTAATTCTATATCAATATTATGCTTTTTTAATAATTTATAAAAGTTAGGTATTAATGAAACAACTCCTATAGAACCTATAATAGAAAAATAAGATGCAGATATGTGATTTCCAATACAAGCCATCATATATCCACCACTAGCAGCAATTTTATCTATTGAGATAATTAATTTAATATTTTTTTCACGTAATCTTTGTAATTGTGATGCTGCTAATCCATATTCATGAATTGTACCACCAGCACTTTCTAATCTTAATAATACTTCATCATGTTGTTTTGATACAGAAATAATAGCAGAAATTTCTTCACGTAAAGAAGATACTTCACTGGCATGTATATCTCCATAAAAATCTATAATATATAGTGTAGGTTTTAATGATTCAAAATTAGAATTTTTATGTTTTAAATATTGTGTATTTTTTTTTTTGAACCATGTTTTTTTTTGATATTTATTATTTTTAGAAGATATAATAATATGTTTCATATTATTATAATGATCTATAATATTAGTAATTTTTAATATCCCTTCTGTTTTTGTTTTTTTTTGTGCACAATAAGAAAAAAATAAAAATATTATAATAAAACAAATAAATACAGTAACTATTTTAAATAAAAATAGTCCATATTCACATATGAAATCCATATTGATATCCTAACTATTCTGTTGTGAATATTATAATTATAAAATTAACAATGTATTTAAATTAAAATAAATTGATTTTAAATAATTTATAATATAATAATATTAAATATAAATTTCAATATAATAATATGATAAAAACAATATTAGAAAAATTATATACTTTAAAATCATTAACTGAATTGGAAAGTATTTATATATTTGATGCTATTATTAATAATAAAGTAACATTAATAGAATTAACAGCTATATTGATTTCAATGAAATTAAAAAAAATATCGGTTATAGAAATTGTAGGAGCCATAAAAACTTTTCAAAAATATTGTTTATATTTTCCTAAACCAATATATCCATTTTCTGACATAGTTGGTACGGGAGGAGATGGAATAAATACCATTAATGTTTCGACACTTAGTGCTTTAGTAGCATCATCTTGTGGATTTAAAATTATTAAACATTGTAATCAAGGCGTATCTAGTACATTAGGTTCTTCAGATATATTAAAAAAAATGAATATTCATATCCAACATAAACCAAATATATCTAAAAAAATATTTGATCAAACAAATATTTGTTTTCTTTTTGCTCCTCAATATCATGCTGGGTTTCAAAATGTTAAATTAGTTAGGAAACAATTAAAAACTAGAACTATATTTAATATATTAGGACCATTATTAAATCCTGCTCAACCTCCTTTTTCAGTAATAGGTGTATATTCTAAAAAATTATTATTACCTATAGCTCAAGTTGTAAGTATGTTAAAATATAAGAGAGTAATTATTATTCATAGCGATGGTATCGATGAAGTGACATTACATCATGTAACTGATGTTTGTGAAATATATAATGGAAAAATTACTTCATATCAATTATATCCAGAAGATTTTGGTGTAAAAAAAATACCAAAAAAATTTTTTATTAATAATAATTCAGAAAAAAATTTTAAAATTTTTCAGAATATATGTTCAGGTATTGGTAGTATTGAATATGAAAATTTAATAGCAGTAAATACAGCTATCGTATTGAAAGTATTTGGTCATAATAATTTAAAAAAAAATACACAAATAGCTTTAAAAAAAATTCAAAGCGGAGAAATTAATCAACATATATATAATATCTCACAAGTAAGGTAATAATGAAAAAAAATATATTAAAAAAAATTATATATCATAAAAAAATATGGTTAAAACATCAAATACAACAAGTACCATTACAAAAAATACAACATGATTTAACATCTTCATCTCGACAATTTTATAATCAATTACAATCTAATCGTCCATGTTTTATATTAGAAGTTAAGCAAGCATCTCCTTCAATCGGAATTATTAATAATAATTTTAATATTACTAAAATTGTTAAATGTTATAAAAGATATGCTACAGTGATTTCTGTTTTAACGGATGAAAAGTATTTTCATGGAAAATTTGAATTTTTAAATATAGTTCATAATCTTGTTAGACAACCAATTTTATGTAAAGATTTTTTTATCGATCCATATCAAATATATTTATCCAGATATTATCAGGCAGATGCTATTTTATTAATGTTATCTATATTAAATGATCATGAATATCGTATACTTTCTGATATTGCTCATAGTTTGAATATGGGTGTATTAACTGAAATAAATAACGAGTATGAATTAAATAGAGCAATTAAATTAAATGCTAAAGTAATTGGTATTAATAATAGAAATCTAAATGATTTATCAATTAATACTAATCGTACTTATTGTCTTGCACCATTAATACCTAATAATAAAATTATTATTAGTGAATCCGGTATTAATAATCATTTTCAAATCAAAAAACTTAAAAATATAGTTCATGGTTTTTTAATAGGATCATCTATTATGAAATCTAAAAATATTGATATAACTGTTAATAGTATTATATTTGGTAATAATAAAGTTTGTGGATTAACAAGATTACAGGATGCTAAATTTTCAAAATATTTAGGGGCTGTATATGGAGGATTAATATTTATTCCTAAATCTATACGATGCATTAACTTACATATTGCAGAAAGTATTGTTCATTACTCTAAATTAAAATATATAGGAGTATTTAAAGATGAAAAAATTGAAAATGTTATATTTATAACAAAATTATTATCTTTATTTGCGATACAGTTACATGGTAATGAAAATCAAAAATATATTACTAATTTAAAAAAAAAAATTCCAAAAAAAATAGAAATTTGGAAAGCATTAGATATTGAAAATACTAAAATAAAAAATTTAAAATATATTAATTATTATATATTTGATAATTCTCAAGGAGGCAGTGGTGTATGTTTTGATTGGTCTATATTAAAAAAATATAATTTAGAGAATGTTTTTTTAGCAGGAGGTTTATCTATTCAAAATTGTTTACATGCTTTAAAATTAAATTGTTTTGGTTTAGATTTTAACTCTAAATTAGAAAAATCACCTGGAATTAAAGATAATATTAAAATGAAATTATTATTTCAAAAACTAAAATCATCATAATTTATATTAATAATAATATTATTACATTAATACATCTAATTATTTAAAGGATAGATTGATTCCATGACGTTATTAAATCCTTATTTTGGAAAATTTGGAGGAATGTATGTTCCTCAAATTTTAATGCCAGCATTATATCAATTAGAAAAATATTTTGTAGAATCGAAATCAGATGTAAAATTTCAATCAGAATTATCTAATTTACTTATTAATTATGCCGGAAGACCTACACCATTAACATTGTGTAAAAATATTACACAAGGAACAAAATCAAAAATTTATCTTAAAAGAGAGGATTTATTACATGGTGGTGCACATAAAACTAATCAAGTATTAGGTCAAGCTTTATTAGCAAAAAAAATGAATAAAACACAAATTATTGCAGAAACTGGAGCCGGTCAACATGGAGTAGCGACCGCGTTTGCGTGTGCATTGTTAAAATTAAAGTGTAAAATTTATATGGGTTCTAAAGATATAAAAAGACAATCTTCAAATGTATTAAGAATGAAATTAATGGGTGCATCTATCATATCTGTAGATCATGGATCTTGTACTTTAAAAGATGCTTGTAATGAGGCATTACGAGATTGGTCAGAAAATTACGAAAATAGTCATTACATGTTAGGTACAGTCGCTGGTCCACATCCTTATCCTACTATGGTACGAGATTTTCAAAAAATTATTGGAATAGAAACAAAAAAACAAATTATTGAAAAAGAATTTAGATTACCAGATATCATTTTAGCATGTGTAGGAGGGGGTTCTAATGCTATTGGTATTTTTTTTGATTTTATCAAAGAAAATAATGTAAAATTAATTGGTGTTGAACCAGGAGGATATGGTATAAAAACAGGAAAACATGGTTCTCCATTACAATATGGAAAGACTGGAATTTATTTTGGTATGAAATCTCATATGATGCAAAATCAAGATGGTCAAATTAGAGAATCATGGTCAATTTCTTCGGGATTAGACTTTCCTTCTGTAGGTCCAGAACATGCTTGGTTAAATAAAATTGGTCGTGTCCAATATCATTCTATTACTGATAAAGAAGCATTGTATGCTTTTCAATATTTATGTAAATATGAAGGTATTATTCCTGCTTTAGAATCTGCTCATGCAATAGCATATGCATTAAAAATTATCCGTAAATATCCAAATAAAAAAAATATTATTGTTGTTAATTTATCTGGTCGAGGTGATAAAGATATGTTAACAGTACAAAATAGTATAAATGATACAAGCACAGGATATGAAGATGAATCGATATAAAAATATTTTTCAAAAATTAAAACTTATTCAAGAAGGATGTTTTATTCCATTTATTACTATTGGAGATCCTTCAGAAAAATTATTTTTTAAAATTGTTGATATATTAATTCAATCAGGTGCAGATGCATTAGAATTAGGAATTCCATTTTCAGATCCATTAGCAGATGGTCCTATTATACAAAAATCTAATTTACGTGCATTATCTCTAGGTACTGATATGTTAAAATGTTTTAGCATAATAAAAATTTTGAGATGTAAATACCCTAATTTACCTATTGGAATACTAATTTATGCTAATATGATACTAAATCAAAAAATTAACCAATTTTATAAATTATGTCAAAAATGTGGTATAGATTCAGTTCTTGTTCCTGATTTACCTATAGAAGAGTATGTAGAATTTGATAAATATGCTCAATTAAATAATATATTTTCTATTTTAGTTTGCCCACCTAACGCCAATGAAAGTTTAATATACAATATTGCTATGAAAGGAAAAGGATATATTTATTTATTATCTAGACCTGGAGTTACTGGATTAACGAACAAAATAAATTATATTAATAAAAATATAATAAATAAATTAAAAATACATCATTCAGTTCCAATTATACAAGGATTTGGAATTTCTGAAACGCATCATATTATATCATCTTTATCTTATGGTACTCATGGTGTTATTTGTGGATCTGTTATTATTCAATTAATTGAAAAATATTATTCTCAAAAAAATATAATGTTAAAAAAAATTAAAAATATAACAAAAATATTAAAAAATGCAACGAAAAATAGATTAATTATTTAAAATAATAATATATTTCATAACATAAACATATTAATTTTTATATTAAATATACTACTTCAGAATATGTAATAATGTTGTTTATACAAATAATAAAATTATCATTATAAAATATAATACAAATCAAAATAATAAGAATAAGAATAAGAATAATAATTATTTTTACTCAATATATATGTAATTTTTTAAATACCTTACATTATATCTAAATGTTTCATATATAGATTTATAATTACATTACTTATACAAATTGGATGTATTGTAATGATTATTCTTATTATTGTATTATTTTGTTTTTATCTTTTGATTTCTCAACAAAAATATATAATTCATGATACATTACAAAATAAAAAAATTTTAATATTAAAAAATATGATTATTATATTACTAATAACTTATTTATTTTTTAAAGTTCTTATACTATTTTTAAGCTCAATTTTATTTTTTATATTAATCAATTTATTTTTTTTAATTTCTAATTCTATAATTAATATAATATTAAAAATATTTGTATTTTTTTTATTAATATTTTATTTTTTAAATATATATAAGAAAAATAATATAACATATTAATATATTTATTAAAATATATTTTTAATTTATATTATAGATAATAATATCGTATTTACAGAAATATAAAATTGATTAAAATTTATAAATTTATATTCATAATATATTGTAAAATATATAAGTATTTTATGTTGTATTTTATATAAATATAATAATATAATTTAATAATAAAATATTACATAATAACAGTATAATAAAACTTAGTTTTATCAAAATATTAAATAAATATTAAATAAATATTAAATAAATATGAATAAATATTGGATATTTTATAATACTCATTATTTATATAATATTCAAAATACAAGTAATTTTTTGAATTAAAATGCTTTAATTCATTATATTATTTTAAATATAATAAAATATTTATTTATTTTATACAATAAATATAAATATTTTGGATTAATTATATTAGAATATAATGTTGAATTATATAAATATTTTAATTATGGTAAATAATAATCGAATTAAATATAATTATTTTTTATTATAATAAAAAAAAATAGTAACCTGAATATTATTTATTATTAAATAATACTTGTGATTTTAATTTAATTAAAATAATATTACTTTATTACATATATTTTATACTATATCAATTATTTAGGAATTAAATGACCCATTTTATTAATTTTTGTATTTAAGTAATTATTATTTTTTGAGTTTCTTCCCGAAATTAAATTAATACGTTCTATAACATTAATACCAGAATCTTGAAGCGCTTTGATTTTTAAAGGATTATTAGTTAATAAGCGAATTTTTTTTATATGCATTAATTTTAATATATCCGAACAAATAGTAAAATCTCTTTCGTCAGCAGAAAATCCTAACTTATGATTCGCTTCTACAGTATCTAATCCTTGATCTTGTAAATTGTAAGCTCGAATTTTATTTAATAAACCAATATTACGACCTTCTTGTCTATGATAAATTAATATACCGCAACCTTCTTTTGCAATAATCATTAAAGCTGTTTTTAATTGTGAACCACAATCACATCTTAAACTAAATAAAGCATCTCCCGTTAAACATTCTGAATGTATTCTTACTAATATAGGATCTTTTTTATTTATATTTCCATATATTAAAGCAACATGATTTTTATTTTTTAATTTTTCTTCAAAACCTACTATTATAAATTCTCCCCATGGAGTAGGTAATATAGCGTCTTTAATACGTTTAATTTTCATTTTTACTCTGTTAAAAACAATGGATGTAAATATTAAATTATCATAAAATACAAAAAAATTAAATTTTTAAATGATTCATTGTAATATAAAATATATAACTTTAAATAATCAATTTAATGATATTATTATACAAAAATTTCAAATTTATATCATTATATCATTTAAAATATTATTTAATATTTTCATTGGATTTCTTGATTGTGTTACACTCCTACCTACAACAATATAATCACTACTAAATTGTTTTATTTCTTTTGGAGTAATAACTAATTTTTGATCATTTTTAGAATTTTTAGGTAACCTAATTCCTGGAATAACAGTTTTAAAATCATTTCCAAAAATATCTTTAATATTTTTTGATTCTCTTCCTGGACATATTACTCCATCTAAATTAGATTCTTTTACTATTTTAGATAATTTTAAAACATAATCAGATAATGATAATGTAACTCCAATTCTCTTTAAGTCTAATTCTGAAAAACTAGTTAGTACAGTAACAGCCATTAATAAAGGAGTATGTGATTTAAAATTATTTAAAGCATATTTAGCTGCTTGTAGCATATCTATACCTCCACATGCATGAACACTAATCATCCATACGCCTAAATCTGCAGCTGCACGAACAGCTTGAGCAACAGTATTAGGAATATCATGAAATTTTAAATCTAAAAATATATTAAATCCAAGATTATGTAATTCATGTATAAAATTAACTCCTAATCTTATAAAGATTTCTTTTCCAATTTTTAATTTATATAATTTAGGATTAAGATCATTAATTAATTTCATAGCAGATTTTTTATTTGAATAATCTAATGCTATAATAACTTTTGGATAATGAATTGACGTAGTAGTATCAGACATATATAGTTACTCTTTTAAAAATTAATAATAAATTATATAAAATATATATAATTATTTTATAATACAAAATAATATATTACTAAAAAATTTATTTTATTTGTAAATTTGCATGATATGAAGATCGTACTAGTGGTCCACAAAAAGCATTAGAAAAACCCATAGATAAAGCTTCATTTTTAAAATATTTAAATTTTTCTGGATTTACATATTTTTGAACCGGTATATGATATATACTGGGTTGTAAGTATTGTCCTAATGTTAACATATCCACACCATTTGATCTTAAATCACGTAAAACTTGTATTATTTCTTGATCTGTTTCTCCTAAACCTAACATTAAACCAGATTTTGTAGGAATATTGGGATTTAATGTTTTAAAATAGTTTAATAACTTCAGTGATTTATTATAATTTGCACCCGGTCGAATCATTTTATATAATCTTGGTACATTTTCTAAATTATGATTAAAAATATCTGGAGGTTGTTGAGATATAATTTTTATAGAATATTTTAATGAATTACGAAAATCAGGAACTAAAATTTCAATTTTAATATTTTTTTTTACTCTTAATAATTTAATACAATTATTAAATTGAATTGCTCCTCCATCTTTCAAATCATCTCGTGCAACTGAAGTAATAACAACATAATTAATATTCATATGAAATACTGTTTGTGATAAATTATTTGGTTCTTCAGAATTAATTGGTTGAGGTCGACCATATGATACAGCACAAAATGGACATTTACGAGTACATATATTACCTAAAATCATAAAAGTAGCAGTTTTGTTATTGAAACATTCATGTATATTTGGACATAATGCTTCTTCACATACTGAATGTAAAAATTTATTTTTTAGTTTTTTTTTTATATAATTAAAGTTATTAAGTTGTACTGGTAATTTTACTTTAATCCAATTTGGTTTTGGTAATAATGTTTTTTTATATTTTTTTATATTTTGTATAATAGGTAAATGAATAAATTTTTTTTTATTTTTATTTTTCATGTTAAATTCCAAAATCATGTTTATTATATTAGATAAATAAAATGTATTATCATATATTTATTAAATGTTTAAAAATATAAAAAATTTTTTGAATTAAAAAAAAATAAACATTTTTGTATTAAAATATTTCTAACATCATAAAATAATATATTTTTTTTTATATTAGACATTTGTGTCATTATAATATTATTACCGCAAGGATGAATATATTTAAAAGGATGCAAATTCATATTAACATTTAATGAAAGTCCATGAAAGCAATGACTATTATTAATACGTAATCCTAAAGAACAAATCTTCTTATTATTTACATATATTCCAGGATATTGATGATTTTTATAACCTATAATAGAAAAATCATATAATGTACTTAAAATAATATTTTCAATCACAAATAATAATTTTTGAACATTTATTTTTAGTCTTATTAAATCCAATAAAAAATATATTATTTGTTGACCTGGACCATGATATGTCATATTTCCTCCTCTATTACTTTCTATTATTGGAATCATATGAATATTTTTTTTTTTTACATTATTTTTTATATAACCTTGAGTAAATATTGGATAATGTTCAACAAACCAAATTTCATCCAATGAATATTTATTACGTGTATTTATAAAATGGTTCATTTTAATGTAAGTATCATGCCAATGTAATAACCCTAAACAACGAATAATAATTGGTTTAATTTTCAAAATTATTTTCTTAAAATAAAAAGTTAACTGTGATTTTCATATATATATATCATAAAATTTTAAAATATTATTTAAATATTTATATTTTATGGTAATTTTAAAAAAATTAATTTTATTCCAGTAGAAATAAATTCTACACCCAAAGACATTAAAAGAAGCCCCATAATTCTAGTTAATATGTTAATACCTGTTTGACCTACAATTTTGATAAAAAAAGGAGCGCTTTGAAATAGAATCCAGCAAATTAATGAAAATAATAATATTGTTATACTGCATCCAATAATATTATTTACAGTATTATGATGAGTTCCCCATATAATCGTAGAACTGATAGCACCAGGACCAGCAATTAAAGGCATAGATAATGGAATAATACTAATATTTTCTTTTTGATATGGTAATTTTTCTTTTTGAGTTTTTAAATTATTTATTAAAGATCCATTCATCATAGATAGAGCAATACCGATAATAAGTAATCCCCCAGAAATACGAAATGATTCTATAGAAATATTAAAAAATTTTAAAATGATATTACCAATTAATAATGAACTAATCAAAATAATAGAAGCAGAAAAATTAGAAATCATATTAATTTTTTTTCTTTCTTTAGTTGATTGTAATCCTGTTATACCCATAAAAATAGGGATCATTCCAATAGGATTAACTAAAGCAAATAATTCTGCAAAAAAATTTATATAAATTGAAAAGTTATATATTAAATTTTTCATATTGTCTCGTGAATTTAATTAATATTAAATTCACATTATATATTATCAGTTTAAAAGATAATTAAAATATGTTTCAGAAAAAAATCATGATTAATTATAATAAAAAACCTCAAATAATTGATTTTATATTGTATTATATACTTATATATTTAATGTTTTATATTATAATGAATAATTATTATTAAACTATTAGCTTGTTATTGTGTTATATTATATATATTTTTTGTTATTTTAATAGAATTTCCAATATAGTTATTTGGTGTAATTTTTTTTAATTTTATTTTTTCTTGATTCGGAATTTTTAAACTATCTATATACTGATGTATCAATATAGAGTTCATTTGTTTACCTTTTGTTAATAATTTTAGTTTTTCATATGCATTATTAATACCATGTTTTTTCATCACTATTTGAATAGGTTCAGATAATAATTCCCATTTATTACTTAAATCTTTTTTAATGGTATTATAATTAATTGTAATTTTCTTTAAACCTAATAATAAAGATTTATATGATATTATAGAATAACTAATTGCTACTCCAAGATTACGTAATACAGTAGAATCAGTTAAATCTCGTTGCCATCGAGAAATAGGTAGTTTAGATATCATATGATTCATAATAGCATTTGATAAACCAAGATTACCTTCTGATTTTTCAAAATGAATAGGATTAATTTTATGAGGCATAGTAGATGAACCAATTTCATTTAGATTATTGTGTTGATTAAAATAATTTAAAGCAATATATCCCCATATATCTTGATTAAAATTAATTAAAATAATATTAAATCTAATAATACAACTTAATAGTTCTGATATATAATCATGAGGTTCAATTTGAGTTGTACAAGGATTCCAATGAATATTTAAAGAAGTTACAAATTCTTTACTAATTTGATACCAATTTAACATAGGATATGCTATTACATGTGCATTATAATTTCCTGTTGCACCATTTATTTTACCAAATATTTTAATTTTTTTTAGTTGTTTTAATTGACGATACATTCTGTAATAAAAATTACTCATTTCTTTTCCTACTGTTGTAGGAGAAGCAGATTGTCCATGTGTTCTACTAAGCATACTAATATTTTGAAACTTAAAAGCTATATTTCTAATATTAAATATAATATTTTCCCAATATGGAATTAATAAATTAATGCGAGTCGTTTGCATCATATTGGCATAAGCTAAATTATTAATATCTTCTGAAGTACATGCAAAATGAATAAAATTCAAAATAGAATGATTAAATAATTTATAAGATATTTTGTTTTTTAAAAAATATTCAATTGCTTTAACATCATGTTGTGTAGTTTTTTCAATTGTTTTAATGTATTTTGCATCATCATAATTAAAATGTTTTATTATATTATTTAATATTTCATTATCTAACTGATTTAATTTATCTAATTTAAATATTTCAGGTATTGAAGACAATTTCTGTAACCAACGTATTTCAATTGTTGTTCTAAATTTTAAAAATGCATATTCACTAAATATATTTTTTAATTTTGATGTATCTTGACTATATCTCCCATCAATAGGAGAAATAGCATATAAATTAAAATAATTCATGTAATTTTATATTCCAATATGATAAAAAAGTATAAAATAAAATATATTTAAATAATTATATTAATTTTTTATTATAGGAAATGATTTTTTAATAATACCTCCTCCTATACAAATTTTTAACATGTAAAATACAATGGATTGACCTGTTGTAATAGAGGATACAGGAATATTAAAAAAAACTTGTACTGTATTTAAATTTAAAAGTATTACTTTACATGATACATCTTGTTGTTGATATCTTGTTTTAGCAGTACAATATAAAATTTGTGTTATGTTAATATTATTAATCCAATTCACTTTATACGCAAGTAATCCCATTGACATTAATTTATAATGTTTTGATCCTTGTATAACAACTAGTGAATTTGTTTTTAAATCTTTTTGTATAACATACCATGGAATTTTTTTTTTTTCATATTTTCCTCCAATATTTATACCTTTTCTTTGTCCAATAGTATAATTCATTAAACCAGTATGTTGACCAATAATATATCCAGAATCCGTAATAATATTTCCTGGATAATATCTAATAAAACGACTTAAAAATTTTGACATTTTAGCTGGTCCAATGAAACAAATACCTGTAGAATCTGGTTTTTTTGAAATAGATAAATTTATTTTTTTTGCTATATTACGAACTTCATTTTTTTTTAAAGAACCTATTGGAAATAATATTTTTTTTAATTTTTTTTTTGTTAATGTATATAAAAAATATGTTTGATCTTTATTACAATCATTACTTCTAAGTAACATAGGAGTTTTATTAAAATATTTAATTTGAGCATAATGACCAGTTGCCATAAAATCAGCTTTTAATATTTTGATTGCAAATGTAAAAAATAAATGAAATTTAATTTTTTTATTACATAAAATATCAGGGTTAGGTGTATTTCCTTTTTTATATTCATATAAAAAACTTTTAAATACGAGATTCCAATATTCTTCAGAAAAATTTATTTCATGTAAATTAATTCCTATCGTTTTACATACCTTTCTAACGTCATATAAATCTTGAAAAGAAGAACAATAATTTATTGTATCATCTTCTTCCCAATTTTTCATAAATACACCTTCAACTCTATATCCTAATTGTAGTAACAAAGCAGCTGATACTGAAGAATCTACTCCCCCAGACATAGCAATAACTATTTTTTTATTATTCAAATGTTTTATTAAAATCATATTATTTTATTAACATATAAAAATATTTATTAATTATATTAAGAATAAATTATTTTATATAATTTATAGATATTACATAAAAACTTTTTAATTTAAATTATTGTTATATAATAAATATTATAATCATTATAAAAATTTTAATAAATAAAATTATTATTTAATTAACATTATACATTAATTATATGGAAAATATACGAAATTTTTCTATTATTGCACATATTGATCATGGAAAATCAACATTAGCCGACCGTTTTATTCAAATATGTGGTGGATTAACAAAAAGAGAAATGTCTAATCAAGTTTTAGATTCTATGGATTTAGAAAAAGAAAGAGGAATTACAATTAAAGCTCAAAGTGTAACAATTAAATATATAAATCAAAATAAAAAAAAATTCTATTTAAATTTTATTGATACACCTGGACATGTAGATTTTACTTATGAAGTATCTCGTTCTTTAAGTGCTTGTGAAGGAGCATTATTAGTAATCGATGCTTGCCAAGGAGTTGAAGCACAAACTGTAGCAACTTGTAATATGGCATTACAAATGAATTTGACTATTATTCCTGTATTAAATAAAATTGATTTACCTACATCAAATACTAATCGTGTGATTCAAGAAATTCAAGAGTTAATTGGAATTTCGACAAAAAATATTATCAAATGTTCAGCAAAAACAGGATCAGGTGTAATACAATTATTAGATAAAATTATTACAGAAATCCCCCCTCCATTAGGTTGTATTGATACTACATTACAAGCTTTAATTATTGATTCTTGGTTTGATAACTATTTAGGTGTTGTTTCTTTAATTCGAATAAAAAATGGAAAACTTACTCACGGTTTAAAAATTCAAGTTTTTAGTACTAAACAAAATTATTATATTAATAAAATTGGAATTTTTACTCCAAAATCTCAAAATAAAAATTATTTAAAAGCTGGAGAAGTAGGATGGATTTCATGTGGAATAAAAAATATTAAAGCTTTCCCGGTAGGAGATACATTAACATCTGCCATATATCCAATTAATAAACCTATATCTGGGTTTAAAAAAATAAAACCAAAAATATATGCAGGATTATTTCCTATTGAAACAGAACATTATGAATTATTTCGAATAGCATTAGAAAAATTAAGTTTGAATGATGCCTCATTATTTTATCAACCAGAAATTTCTAATTCATTAGGATTTGGATTTAAATGTGGATTTTTAGGTTTGTTACATATGGAGATTATTCAAGCTAGACTGGAAAGAGAATATAATTTAAATATTATATCCACTATTCCTACTGTAATTTATGAAATAGAAACAATAAATCATAATGTTATTTATATATATAATCCATCTGATTTATCTAAATTTAAAAAGGTTAAAGAAATACGAGAACCAATTGCACGTTGTAATATTTTAACTCCTATTAAATATATTGGAAATATTTTACATTTATGTTCTAAAAAAAGAGGGAAACAACATAATATAATTTATCATTCTTATCAAGTAACATTACAATATGATATTCCAATATCAGAAATTATAATTAATTTTTTTGATCAATTAAAATCTATTTCTCAAGGATATGCATCATTAGAATATGATTTTAAGTATTTTCAAAAAACTGATATAGTATGTTTAGATATACTTATTAATTCAAAAAAAATTGATGCTTTATCATTAATTATACATCGAAAAAATTCACAATTTCATGCTCAGGAAATAGTAAAAAAAATTAAATCTTTAATTCCTAGACATCAATTTAATATTATTATTCAAGCTATGGTGAATAATAATATTATTGCTCGATCAACTATTAAGCAACTACGAAAAAATGTATTATCTAAATGTTATGGAGGTGATATTAGTCGAAAAAGGAAATTATTAGATAAGCAAAAACAAGGAAAAAAAAAAATGAAACAAATTGGTAATGTAAAAATACCAAAAGAAACTTTTTTTTCTATTTTTTCTATTTAAATAAATATATAAAAAATCATTTAAATATATTTCAATAGCCTTACTATTTATAAATAATAAATTATTTAGATTATTAATAAATCAAAAATATTATATGAATAAATAGTAATTTTTTTATTTCAAATATCATAATGTAATTATAAATAATCATTAAAATTAAATATATTCTAAAATATATAAGATGATTTTTCTAATTTATATTATAGTTATTTGAATATATTTTATTTTATCACTATATTATATTGTTCTTAAATTATGATATATAATAATCAAAAATATTTTAATATAATTATATATTATATTAAAATAATTATAAATATTCTTAGTAATAAAATTTATTATTATATTATTAATTAAATATTAATAATTTTATATAATTATACATTTAACATGACATGATAATTTTAAAAACAATATAGTACTATATAATCATATTAAAAAATAAATCAATTAACTGTTTAAAATATGAGTAATTAATATAAAAAATATAATATAAAAAAAATAAAAATAATTCTATAATAGTTAATATCAATTAATATTAAAAATATTTATACATTATAAATATTTAATGTAATAAAATAGATAAAATTAATTAACTATATATAAAGTAATTTAAAATGAAACATATTTTAATCAAAAAACTACAACAAGTTTTAGGATATAATTTTAAAAAACAAGAATTATTAAATCAAGCTCTTACTCATCGAAGTGCTAGTAGTAAACATAATGAAAGATTAGAATTTTTAGGTGATGCAATTTTAAATTTTGTTATGACTAATATTTTATATAAAAATTTTTCTCATTTTGATGAAGGTCAAATGAGTCGAATACGATCAAAATTAGTACAAGGTCATACATTAGCTAAAATTGCATATGAATTTAATTTAGGAATATATTTAAAATTAGGACAAGGTGAATGGAACAACGGAGGATTTAGTAAAGAATCAATTTTAACAAATACTATAGAGGCTATTATTGGTAGTATATTTTTAGATAGCAATATAAAAACAGTAGAAAATGTAATACAAATATGGTATAAAAAAAGATTAAAAAATATTCATTTTAAAAATCTAATAAAAGATCCTAAAACACGTCTTCAAGAATATTTACAATCTAAATGTTTATCACTTCCTGTATATTTTATTGTTCAAGCATATGGAGAAGCTCATAATCAATTATTTACAGTATGTTGTAGAATTAATAAAACAGAAGAAATAATTAGTGTAGGAACAAGTCGAAAAAAAGCAGAACAAGATGCTGCATATCAAGCATTAGTAAAATTAGGAATAGAATGAAAAAATTATCTAATACTTATTGTGGTTATATAGGAATATTTGGAAAACAAAATGTAGGAAAATCTACTCTTTTAAACAAAATCATAGGTAGTAAAGTATCTATTACATCTTGTAAACCAGGTACCACTATAAATAATATAATAGGTATAACAACAAAAAATAATTATCAAACTATTTATATTGATACACCTGGAATAAGTATAAAAAAAGAAAAAAATTTTTTATATAAAAATCATAATGCATTTAAAAACAAAGAAAATTTAAAATTAATCATTTTTATTATTAATAAAACAATATGGTCAAAAATAGATGATATTATTTTAAAAAAAATAAAAATGTTTTCTATACCCATTATATTAGTTATTAATAAAATTGATTGTATTAATGATAAAACGATTTTATTACCATTTATTAATACTATCAAAAATAAACATAATTTTAATGCAATTATTCCTCTTTCAGCGAAAACTGAAGAAAATATTAAGATATTATTAAAACAAGTAAAAAAAAATATCCCAAAATCTATTTTTGATTTTCCAAAACATTATAAAACTAATTCTTCTCATTTATTTATGATATCTGAAATTATACGTGAAAAATTAATGCGTTTTTTAGGTCAAGAATTACCATATTTAATTACAGTAAAAATAGATACATATAAAATTAATAAACTAACAGGAAAATGTTTTATTTATGCATTAATTTTTGTAAAAAATGATAGACATAAAAAAATTGTTATTGGAAAAAAAGGAGAAAAAATTAAATATTGTAGTATGTTAGCACGAAAAGATATAGAAAAAATAATTCATAAATCAACATATTTAAATTTATGGGTAAAAAAAATACTTAATATTGTTTAAAAGAATATAATATAATAAATATACTTTATATGAAATAAAAATGATTTTATAATAAATAAATTACTTAAATAAATATGAAATTTTTAAATAATTTATCTATATTATAATTAAAATAATTATAAAATTTTAGTATTAAAAAATTATTTTTTTTTATTTCTTTTACTTTTGAAAAAATTTTTTATTAAATTAGTACAAGAAAAGAAATATGATGTAAATTCTTCAACTTTAATTTTATTTTTATTTTTTATTTCTTGTAAAATATCTATTTTATTATATTCTTTTTTTTTTTTTGAAATATGTTTAGTTCCTATAACTAAACGACTAATTCGACTATTTATAATAGCTCCTAAACACATTATACAAGGTTCTAAGGTAACATATAATGTAGTATTAATTAATCTATAATTTTTTAATATTTTTCCAGCTTTTCGAATAGCTATTATTTCAGCGTGTGCTGTAGGATCATGTTTAGAAATAGAACAATTAAAACCTGTTCCAATAATACGATTATTTAATGTTAATATAGCTCCTACTGGAACTTCTCCTAAAGAATATGCATGATTTGCCAAAGTTAATGCATAATTCATAAATATCATATCTTGTATTAATAATACATTATTATTCACAATTTAAAATTTCTATATTTTAGTAATATATGGATCATCTTTATTTTATTCATGTCTTATTTTTTTAATAATTCTATTTCTTTGAATTATCCATTCTTGTTTTTTTTTATTTTCTCTTTTATCTATATTTGTTTTTCCTTTAGCAATTCCAATTTTTAATTTACACCAGGATTTCTTCCAATATAAAGAAAGAGCTACCAAACTATATCCTGGTTTTTTATATTTTTCATATAAATAATCAATTTCTTTACGATGTAATAATATTTTTATATTTCTATTAGATTGATTTAGATCATACATTTTACATTGTATAATAGGTTGAATATTTATTCCAATTAAAAAAGATTCTTTATTTTTAATAATTATATATCCGTTATTTATATTAACTTTATTCATTCTTAATGATTTTACTTCCCATCCTTTTAATAATAATCCACTTTCAAATGTTTTTTCAATAAAAAAATTATAGTATGCTTTTTTGTTTTGAATAGCATTATAGATTAAGTTATTTGGTTTATATATCATTATATTTATATTAAATTATTATAAAAATTTATATTACTGTGATACAATAACCATTGCTGGTCTTAAAAGACGATTATATAATTTATATCCTTTTTGCATAACTATTATTATATGATTAGATTGCATTTTTTGTGATTTAGATATAGCAATTGCTTGATGTATATTAGGATCAAAAGGTATATTAATATCATTTATAACATTTATATTATACATTTCAAATAAATTTAAAAATGATTTTAAAATTTTATTTAATTGATAAACTATAAAAGAAAAATATTTTTTTTCTTTTATAGATAATTCTATCGTTTTTTCTAAATTATCAATATCAGATAAAATAGAGATAATATAATTTGATGAAGAATATTTATACGTATTTTCAATTTCTTGTTTAGATCGTTTTAAAGCAATTTTAATTTTTTTTTTAGATATATTTTTTAAATCAATTAATTTTTTTTCTTCTTTTAAAACTGAATTTTGAAGATTAATAATTTTTTGTTTTGTCATACTACATCCTAAAATTAACATCAGTTTTAAAATTATTTTATATACTGACATCAATTAGTATATGGGAAAATAAAATAATTATATTATAATACTATTTAATTTTAGATTCTTTGATTAATGGAGATATGTAAACAACAGACATATCCCAAGGTTGTTCAATCCATACATTTTGAGGAACGTTAATAAGATATTGATCTACTAATTTTCGTCCTCTAGGTTTAGCAAAAATAGTTACAAAATGTGCTTTTGGATACATTTTTCGAATTATTTTTGCTGTTCTTCCTGAGTCCGATAAATCATCTACAATTAAAACATCTTCATAATCTTGAGAAGGTTTTTTAAGAATTTGAATTTTTTTAAAATTATTATAATTATAACTAGCAATACAAATCGTATCTACGATACGAATACTTAATTCTCTTGCTAATAAAGCAGCAGGAATTAATCCTCCTCGACTTACTGCTATAATACTTTTCCATTTTTTAATTGACATAATTTTTTTAGCTAATGTTCTAGTATAAATTTGAAGTATATCCCACGTGACAATATATTTCTCATTCATAATAATTCCAAAATTTTAAAGTAATATTAATAGATTAAATAATACTATATTTTATTTTTAATTATAAAAATAATAATATTAGTATTCAAGAAGTATAATTGTAATATATTTACGGTGCGGACGGGACTTGAACCCGTGACCCCCGGCGTGACAGGCCGGTATTCTAACCAACTGAACTACCGCACCTTTACTTCAGGATGATGTAAAATATTATTAAAATGATATTTTAAAATATTTACAATTTAACTCATCCATAAACAAGAACAAAATTTATTCATTTCTTTTAAATATTGATCATGTCTATTTTTTTCAATTTCTGTTAATTTATATACATTAATTGATTTTTTAGAATTATTGAAATCTACTTGATTATAACTAAATTGATATAAATTATTTTTATATGATTTTTCATGAAAACTAATTTCTTTTTGTATTCTCGTCATTCTTAAATATATTTTTGCTAATATTTTTGCATCTTGAATTGCACTATGAAGTTGACGAGTAGTATATATTTTATAACGTTTACATAATGCATCTAAATTATTTTTTTTACCAGGAAATAAAGATCTAGCTATTTTTAAGGTATCTATAATATTACAGAGATCAAATATTTTTTTAGTTTTTATATTTAATTTACTAAACTCATAATTTAAAAACCTAATATCAAAATTTGCATTATGTATAATAATTTCAGAATTTTGAATATATTTCAAAAAATCTTGATATACATCTTCAAACTTAGGTTTATCTAATAAAAACTCATCTGATATTCCATGGATTTTAAATGCCGATGGATCTATTAATCGATTAGGATTGACATATGTGTGAAAATTATTATGAGTAAATTTTCGATTAATAATTTCAACAGCTCCAATCTCAATAATTCGATGCCCCTTGCATATCGATCCCCCTGAATTATTCATACCAGTTGTTTCAGTATCTAACACAACTTTTCGAGAAATATTTAAGTCCATATTTTATATTCATCTTTATTTTTATATATGTATAAATAAATATCTATATCTCTCTATAAATAATGTATGGAGCTAAGCGGGATCGAACCGCTGACCTCCTGCGTGCAAGGCAGGCGCTCTCCCGGCTGAGCTATAGCCCCATTGGTTAATTATAATTCATAGGCCTGAGTGGATTTGAACCACCGACCTCACCCTTATCAGGGGTGCGCTCTAACCAACTGAGCTACAAGCCTCCGAAAAATTTTTATCAGATAATTTATGTGAGCACTTAAAATCAAAGCGTATTTATTATAAGGAGGTGATCCAACCGCAGGTTCCCCTACGGTTACCTTGTTACGACTTCACCCCAGTTATGAACCACAAAGTGGTAAGCGTCCTCCTTTTCAGGTTAAACTACTTACTTCTTTTGCAACCCACTCCCATGGTGTGACGGGCGGTGTGTACAAGGCCCGGGAACGTATTCACCGTGACATTCTGATTCACGATTACTAGCGATTCCGACTTCGTGGAGTCGAGTTGCAGACTCCAGTCCGGACTACGATACACTTTATGAGGTTTGCTCATCCTTGCAGAGTTGCTTCTCTTTGTATGTACCATTGTAGCACGTGTGTAGCCCTGGTCGTAAGGGCCATGATGACTTGACGTCATCCCCACCTTCCTCCGGTTTATAACCGGCAGTCTCCTCTGAGTTCCCGGCCGAACCGATGGCAACAGAGAATAGGGGTTGCGCTCGTTGCGGGACTTAACCCAACATTTCACAACACGAGCTGACGACAGCCATGCAGCACCTGTCTCATAGTTCCCTAAGGCACTTTCTTATTTCTAAAAAATTCTATGGATGTCAAGACCAGGTAAGGTTCTTCGCGTTGCATCGAATTAAACCACATGCTCCACCGCTTGTGCGGGCCCCCGTCAATTCATTTGAGTTTTAGCCTTGCGGCCGTACTTCCCAGGCGGTCGACTTAATGCGTTAGCTTCGGAAGTCATCTCTCAAGGAAACAACCTCCAAGTCGACATCGTTTACGGCATGGACTACCAGGGTATCTAATCCTGTTTGCTACCCACGCTTTCGCACCTCAGCGTCAGTATTCGTCTAGGAGGTCGCTTTCGCCACGGGTATTCCTCCAGATATCTACGCATTTCACCGCTACACCTGGAATTCTACCTCCCTCTACGATACTCTAGCTTATTAGTTTTAAATGCAGTTCCTAAGTTGAGCTCAGGGATTTCACATCTAACTTAATATGCCGCCTACGAGCTCTTTACGCCCAGTAATTCTGATTAACGCTAGCACCCTCCGTATTACCGCGGCTGCTGGCACGGAGTTAGCCGGTGCTTCTTTTTCGAGTAACGTCACGGAAGATAATTATTAGTTATCTTCTTTTCTTCCTCGATGAAAGTACTTTACAACCCGAAGGCCTTCTTCATACACGCGGCATAGCTGCATCAGGCTTTCGCCCATTGTGCAAGATTCCCCACTGCTGCCTCCCGTAGGAGTCTGGACCGTGTCTCAGTTCCAGTGTGGCTGGTTATCCTCTCAGACCAGCTAGAGATCATTGCCTTGGTAAGCCATTACCTTACCAACAAGCTAATCTCATCTGGGTTCATCTAAAAGCGCAAGGCTTATAAAAAGTCCCCTGCTTTGGTTTTACAACATTATGCGGTATTAGCTATCGTTTCCAATAGTTATCCCCCTCTTTTAGGTAGATCCCCAGATATTACTCACCCGTTCGCCGCTCGCCGACAAGAAAAGAAACTTTCTCTCGATGCCGCTCGACTTGCATGTGTTAGGCTTGCCGCCAGCGTTCAATCTGAGCCATGATCAAACTCTTCAATTGATATTATTACTTTATAAAAGTAATAATTTAAATTTCGAAAATTTATTTTTTATTAAAAAAAAATATTTCGCAATCAATTTTTCGTGCCCACACGAATTATCTAACTATATTTTCAAAGAGCATATTTAACTAACTCCCTCTATCTTACATTCTTTTATAGATATGTCAACCTTTTTTTTGGTTTTTATGGAAATTAGCTATTATTTATAATTTATAATACTAATATGTATTCAATACATATATATATAAACATAAATTAAATTCAAAAATTTATTTTATCAGTCAATTACGTAATGAACTTATAATACATTTATTCTTAATAATTACAATAAAAATTTTAAAATAAATGAATATTAAATTCATTATACTATATTATATTAAATAATCAATATTAAATTACAATATATTTAAAAATATATTTTCTTTATCAATATAACTGAAATATTTAAAATATATTATCAAATACATAAAACTATACATATGCCAAAATAATGCATATAAATTCTTTAATATTATCTAAAATGATTATTCCATATTTAAAATATAAAATACAGATAAGATAATAATTTTCAATCAAAATATCATTGATATATTTTAAATAATATATAATTATCAAATTACAAAAAATATTAATATCACACGAGTTTATCTACAAGAAATATCAAACGATTGTTATAATTAATTGATTTTCAAATATGATAAAAACATATAATAAATATTTTAAATATACTATTATTAGTAATATTATCAATAAAGTGATATATACTCTAAAAAAAATATATTACTTATATTTATTCAATGACAATTAATAATTTAAAATACTGATTATATATCAAAATAAAGATATGTAAAAATATTAATCTCTAATTCAATTTTTAAAAAAATTAAAATTTAAACATATAAAATATATCACATTCTTGTTAATATATCTAAAACATATTCATTTATCTATATAATATACTATCAATTATAAAACTATATAAAATAATTAATATAATAATTATAGATCACAAAAAATATACATTATTACATATTACTTAAAAAATATAAATAATAAAATTTTATATTCATATACAAATACATATCACATCAAATATTAAAAATAAAAAATTTAACAAATAAAAACACAGTTATATTATAATTTATTTAAATAAACTTGTAATAAAAGTAAAAATTGGAATAATATAAAACACTACATTTTACATTCTACTATTAATTTCATATATTTAACATACTGATGCCAATTTTAAAAATATATGATCAATCATTTCTTTACTAACATTTATACACATAATATTTAAACAAAATTTATCATACTTAAAAAATTAAAATATATAAAAAACTGTAATTTACAAATGTATATTAACAATAATATTACTAACAACTAATTTCCTATCAAAAATTAATAAAATTTATTTTATTAATAAAAAATATTATATTTATTTAAAATAATAAAAATAAGCATCATTAAATACTCAATTTATCGCAAGATATAATAAATAGTTACATCATTAATTAAAATAATATATTATCTTATATACATATACAAAATTCAATACAATATATTTATACTATAATTTAATTACTTTAAAGACATATACATCAAATTTTTTTTAAAATTAAAAATCACATCATACTAAAAATCTAATCTTATCATGTATCTAAATATTACAAATCTAAGAAACTATTTTATAAATTCTAATAAAATACTTATATTTTATGTTTATATTGATTTTATTATTATTCATTTATTTAGTTATTTATAAAAATAAAATTCATAATTTACTTAAATTGACTATATTCAGTAGAATAATAAAAATTAAAATATTCAATTATCAATATTAAAGTATATATAAAATACATACACTAATTTAGAAAATACACTTTAAGTTTTAGTAAATAATCAGACTACATATTATATTATTTCATATTCTCATCATGAAAATATAAAATATAAAATTACATACTTAACTCATTTTTAATTTTCAATACATTATATATTTCTAATAAAATAATCTATATAAAAATCATATTTGTAAAATATTTAACATACAATATTAAATTACTTAGTTATAATAATCAAATATTATCATATGAATTAATTCTAATTAATTACAAATTATATGCGCACAAGTAAATATTTATTATATACAATTAAAGAAATACCGCATCATTCTCATACAATTAGCCATCAATTGATGTTAAGATCAGGTTTAATACGAAAATTAGCATCCGGACTATATATCTGGCTACCTAATGGACTACGTGTTATCAAAAATATAAAAAAAATTATACGTTATGAAATGGAAAAATGTCAAGCAGTTGAAATGTACTTACCAACTATGCAACCAGATAATTTATGGCATAAAAGCAATCGTATTAATCAATACGGTAAAGAATTAATAAAAATATATGATAGAAATAATAATTGTTTTATATTAAGTCCGACAAATGAAGAAATAATGACTAATTTTATCAAAAAAGAAATAAAATCTTACAAACAATTACCTATTATATTATATCAAATACAAACTAAATTTCGAGATGAAATCCGACCACGTTCTGGTATTATTAGATCTCGCGAATTTATTATGAAAGATGCATATTCTTTTCATTATGATCAACAGTCTTTAAAAAAAACATATATGAAAATACACCAAGCATATATGATAATATTTAAAAAAATGAATTTAAAATTCTATTCAGTACAAGCAGATTCTGGTATTATGGGAGGTGAATATTCTCATGAATTCCAAGCTCTATCTAAAAATGGAGAGGATAAAATTGTTATTTCAAATACATCTGTAAAAAAATATATTAATACAAAAACAAACAATATTAATAATAATACTATAAAACATTGTATAGAAATAGGACATACTTTTCAAATTGGTAAAAAATATTCTCAAATATTGAATGCAAAATTTCAAGATATACAAGGAAAAAAAAAATTTATACACCTTGGATGTTATGGAATAGGAATTACTCGATTAATAGCAGCAATTATAGAACAACATCATGACAGTAAAGGTATTATTTGGCCAGATCATATTGCGCCCTTCCAAGTTCTCATTATACCTATTAATTTTCATATATGTTATAAAATTCAAAAAATATCAGAAACATTATATAATCAATTTAAAAAGAGTAATATAAAAGTACTTTTAGATGATCGTAATGAAAGAATAGGAATAAAATTTTCAGACGCTAATTTAATTGGAATTCCAAATATTATTATTATTAACAAAAATACTATAAATTTTCATACCGTAGAATATCAAAAAAGAGCAATAATTAATAAAAAAATTATTATACATATTAATGACATTATAAAATATATTATCAACAATATAATACAATAAAATTACTTAAATACTAAGTGTACATTCTTACTTCCTAATAAATATTTAAATTTATTAATTAAACTGTCACTTATAGTAACATTCGATGTCTGATTAATAATAGAATAAGACTTCATATTTATTTTTTTATAGTACATTAAAATTGGTATTTCACCAATATTACATTGGTTTATAATTAATCTAATATCATTAAGTATTTTTTTATTGTGTGTATTTTCTACAATGATTAAAACTATTTTTTTTACATATTTATTTCTAGCTTGATTTAAATCTAACAAAGAATAAGCAATCAATTTAAATTTTTTATTAATATTATTAAATAAAATACAACCAGTAATAATTAATATATTACCTTTTTTTAAAAAATATTTATATTTATTTAATAAATTATTAAAAATTATAACTTCAATTTGACTATTTCCATCAATAAACTCTAAAAAAACTACTTTATTATTTGTTTTTGTAAATTTTGATCGCATCTCATTAATAATACCAAATATTTTTACAATTTTATTTTTTTGATCACAATTAATATGTTTTATCATAAATCCATTAGTATAATTTAATAATTCATCAATATATTCATTAACCGGATTAGTAATAAAATAAAATCCTAATGCATCTTTTTCTAAATCTGCTTGAATTTTATTTGACCAATATGGAAAATTTATAACATTATTTATATATTTTATATTTTCTATTTTTTTAAAATCATATAAAAGGGGTTTAAATAACACAAGTTGATTAATATGTTTTGAATTTAAATATTGATTAGATAATTTTATAGCTTTTGGAATTAAATTTATTAATTCAAATCTTGAAATATTAAAAGAATCTAAAGAACCTGAAAAAATTAACTTTTCTAAAATTCGTTTGTTTATTTTTTTATGATCTACATTAATACATAAATCAAACAAACTAGAAAATTTTTTTATTTTTTTTCTAGCGCCCATAATAGACTCTACTACTAATCTACCAATGCCTTTAATTGCACCTAATCCATAAATAATTTCATTTTTAGAATTAACTTTAAAAAAATAATCACTATAATTAATGTTTGGAGAAAGAATGGTTAATTTCATTCTTAAACATTCTTGGATAGATATTTTAATTTTATCAGTATTATCAATATCTGCATTCATAACAGCCGACATAAATTCAGAAGGATAATTAGACTTTATCCACAAAGTCTGATATGAAATCAATGCATAAGCCGCTGAATGTGATTTATTAAAACCATATCCCGCAAATTTTTCAAGTAAATCAAATATTTTTTCTGATAGTTCTTTTGATATGCCTTTTTTATAAGCAGACAACTGAAAATAAACACGTTGATGAGACATTTCTTTGTATTTTTTTTTAGACATAGCTCGTAATAAAATATCTGAATATGATAAAGTATAACCAGATAATACTTGAGCAATTTGCATAACTTGTTCTTGATACAATATAATCCCATATGTTGATTCTAAAATAGGTTTTAAAGATTTATGTTGCCATTTAATATCAGGATAAGCGATTAATTCTTTCCCTTGTTTTCTATTAATAAAATTATCTACCATTCCTGATTGTAATGGACCTGGTCTGAATAAAGCAATTAAAGAAATAATATCTTCAAAACAATCTGGTTGTAATTTTAAAATTAAATCTTTCATACCATATGATTCAAGTTGAAAGACTGCAGTAGTTTTTGCATTCTTTAATAATTTAAAACTTTTTGTATCATTTAACGGTATTTCATTTAAATTAATTTTTTTTTGTTGATTTTGATTTAAAGATTTATTAATCATTTTTAATGCTGAATCAATAATGGTTAATGTTCTTAAACCAAGAAAATCAAATTTTAATAATCCTACATAATCAATATCATCTTTATCAAATTGAGTAATAAATATATTATGATTATCATACTGTAAAGGAGTAAAATTAATTAATTTTTTAGGAGCAATCACAATTCCTCCAGCATGTTTACCAATATTCTTAACTACTCCTTCTAATTGTTTTGATATATTAATTAATTTTTTTACTTCAATATCTTGATTATATAATTGTATTAATTCAAATTTATTAGATAAAGCTTTTTCTAACGTTATACCTATATCTGACGGAATTAATTGAGAAATTTTATTAACAAAACCATACGGATATCCTAATGATCTACCAACATCTCGAATTACAGATTTTGCAGACATTGTTCCAAAAGTTATAATTTGTGCAACATTATTATTTCCATAAAATTTTGAAACATGATCAATAACTAAATCACGCTTTTCCATACAAAAATCAATATCAAAATCTGGCATAGATATTCTATCTGGGTTTAAAAAACGTTCAAATAATAAATCAAATGATAAAGGATCTAATTCAGTAATATTTAAAGAATATGCTACTAACGATCCTGCTCCTGATCCTCTTCCAGGACCAACAGGTATATTATTATTTTTTGCCCATTGTACAAATTCCATAACAACTAAAAAATATCCAGGAAATTTCATTTTATTAATAATTTCTAATTCGTAAAATAATCTATTCTGATATTTTTTATAAATAAATCTTTTATTTTTTTCATTGAAAGATAATCTTTTAAGTCTATTTTTTAAACCTTGAACGCTTTTAAAAATTAAAAAATTTTTTACATTTTTGGAACCAGTAGGAAAAATAGGAAGAAAATATTTACCAGTTTTAACAATAACATTACATCGTTTTGCAATAATTACACTATTTTCTAATGCTTCCGGGATATCTGAAAATAAAGAACACATTTCTTCTTCACTTTTCATAAATTGTTCTGCACTATAGTGAGAATAAAATTTTTCTGAATTTAAAGGTATTCCCTTATAAATTGACACTCGAATTTTGTGTGCATAAAAATCATTTTTATTTATAAAACATACATCATTCGTAGCTACAATAGGAAAATTTTCATATTTTGATAACTGAATAGCATATTTTATATATTCCTCTTCATATTCACGATTTGTTCGTGTCACTTCAAGATAATAAGATTTTGGAAAATGTGTATGATAAAAATCTACAAAGTTTTTAATTACTTGATTATTATTTTTAACTAAATGTTTACCAAAATCTCCATGATAACCACCAGATAAAATGATCAAACCATCTTTATATTTTATTAACCAACTTTGATGTATCACAATATCATTTTTAGAATAAATAAATTTATATTTTTTTTCATAAGCTTTAGATATTAATAAAATTAAATTATGATAACCAGTATTATTTAAAGCTAAAATATTAATTTTACTTAACTTATTATTAAGAAAATCTGATTTTAATTTAAATTTTACTCCAAAAATTGGTTTAATACCCATTTTATAACAACATCTATAAAATTTTATAGCACCATACAAATTACCATAATCAACTATACCTAAAGCAGGCATATTTAACTTATATGATCTATGAATTAATTCTCTTGGTTTAGATAAACCGCTTGTAATAGAATAATCACTTCGAACACATAAATGAATAAACTTTGGATCCATATTTTTATATTCCAAAACTAATTAAATGAAATAATACTATTTAATACTTTAAAAATATAAAAAATATAATTATTAAGTATTATGATATACAAATATGTAATGTTTTAAGAATATATGATGTATTTATTAACTAAATATTTATAAAAATTCGATATATTATATATCAAATAAAAAATATTAAATCAATAATTATAAAATATTTCATACTACTATTAGTAATATATTTGTATACATCATAATACTTATCCTATTGTAAATTCTTAAATAACACATCAATACCAATATCTATAAAGTATTAATATAAATTTTGATTTTGATAATATTAAACATACATTTTAATGCATAACCTCATTAATCTACTATTTACAAAAATATATTTTATTAAACAACAAAAAAAATTAACATATTATATTACCAAGACCGACTAATATTAAATTGAAACGGTTCTAGTAAATCTTGTGCATTATATAATATTGGATAAGCATAAGAAAACACTAATAAACCAATAGGAGAAATCCATTCAATAGATATACCAGTAGAAATACGTAAATCATTTGGATGATTATAATTTTTCATACCTAAACTAAATGTTCTTATAGTATTTTTCCAATTTGTATCCCAAACATTTCCAATATCTAAAAATAAAGAATGACGAAATAAATCTGAATATTTTTTATTTAAAAGAATATTTGGCATAACTAAATTAACATTACTAAAAAAACAAATATTACCACCTAAAAAATTATTAGATTTATATAAATCAGGTTTTAATTTTAATAAAGATACATTTTTTTTATCTTGATAAAAATCAATATATTTTGGACCAATACTATTCATCATAAACCCACGAACACTATTATATCCACCACAATAAAAATTTTCATAAAATGGAAAATTTAAATGATTAAAATTATATCCATAACTTAAATTACATCGCGTATATAATATAAAATTTTTCTTCTTATTTAAAGGGAAATATTGTTCAGTATAAATAATTTCTTTATTTAAATTATTATATATTTCAGGAACAGATATTGTAGTAGTGAAAGATAATTTATTTCCTGATTTTGGAAAATTTTTATAATTATCTATATTACTATATAAGTAAGAAATAAAAAAATTGATATCATTAAAGATATGATTATTAGACATAAAACTATTTACATGATTTTCAAGTATTTTAAAATGGTTAAAATCATATAAATCAGAATCAATATTAAAAAAAATATTTTTAATATATTCTATACCAAATTTTATATTTTGTTTTTTCGAAATAATAACATCCAAACTACCTTGATATCCATAATTTATATTTTTATATTTTAAAAATCCCGATTTGATATTTTGATAAAATATACGATTATTAAAATTAATATCATGATTTAAAAAATATGGCCAAAAAAAAGAAATACTACTGCAAGATTGATGATTATCATAAAAAAAATGTATTTTTGATTGTATATTTAAAGTTATCCAATAATTATAATTTAATTGTAAATTTGTATTGAATCCATTAAATTTCCCATATTTTATATTTAAATCTAAAGAATTTATATTTTTTTCTTTTACTAACATGTATACAATATCTACTTGATTTAATATTTTTTTAGATTGATGCACATGAATAGAAACACTTTTAACACATCCTATTTTTTTTAATTTTTCTCTCTCTTGATTAATACGTTTTAAATTAAAACACAATCCTTCTAATTTTTTTATATCATTATAATACGGTATCAAGTTTCCAATAGACGTATCTACAATTAATTTAGCTGTTCTAATAAAAAATTGATTACCTAAAACAATATTAAAATGTAATGAAACAGTATTATTTAATTCATTCGGTTTCAGTTTAAAAAATATTTTAGATTCAGCATATCCAAAATTTAAAAGTGTATTTTTTATAAGTAATTTAATTGTTAATATTTCTTTTAAATTAAATAATTCTCCAACACGTAATAAAGATAATTGATCTTTTAAAATTGTTGAATAATTTAAAATATCTCCGTTAATTTGAATTTGAGATATGGTAAACGCTTTTCCTTCAGAAATTTTTATATCTATGAAAGTACTTTTCTCATCTACACAACATCGTATTGTATTACTATAAATAGTAAAATTAATATATCCTCTTTCATAATAAAAATTTTTTAATTTTTTTAAAATTTCAGAATTATATTTTTTTTCTTGAAATATCCAATCAACATCATTAGGATTAATATTAAATAAAGAGATTAATTGTTCTTGAGAAAAAGCTTTATTTCCAATAATACGAATATTATTTGAACGCTTAAATAACCCTTCTGATATCATAATATGCAACATCACACTATTATGATTTTTATTGATATTCATTTCTACTTTAGTATCATATATTCCTATCATATAATACATAAATTGTATTTTATCTTGTAAACTATATAATGCTTCTAAACTACATATATGATGATCTTGAATACCAATTAATTCCAATTGAGAGATAATAATAGATTTTTTTAATATCTTATTACCTGAAATCACAATATTGGAAATTATTGGTTTTTTACAAACTTTTAAATTTATAACATTATTTATATTAAATATTGCTGCTTTATTAGATATGATTTTTTTATTCAATGTTCTAAAAATATTATTATCGATATGTTTTTTAAAAGTTGTATTATTAGCATTAGTATCATGCAATAAGTTATATAATTCTACATATTGTATACTTTTAAAATAAGTATTCAATGGATAAAAATTAAATGTACTAGAGCAAGAGAAAAAAAATAATAATATTAATTTTGTTATAAAAATTTTCACAATTATCATCTCATATAAAATTCAATATTTAAATTATTATGCATGAAAAATTTAAAAAATTTATAAATTTTAATATTAATCAATAAATATGTATAAAACATTATATTTTTATAAATAGAATATTTCATTAATTTAACCAATATATTTAATTTTAGAAAATATTTAATTAATTCATATAAATAAATAATATACAACACCGTTCGATAATATTTAAAATATATTATCAGACGGTAAATAAAAATTTAATTACACTTTCATAATTTCATACTCTTTATCTAATAACATATCATTAATTTTCTTAATATAACAATCTGTTAATATTTGAATTTCATTATTCATACAACGCTCTAAATCTTTATTAATTATTTTATCTTTTATATTTTTTTTTAATACATCATTAGCATTACGACGAATATTACGAATAGAAATACGAGTCTCCTCAGCTTTTTTCCGAATAATTTTAAATATTGCTTTTCTTTTCTCTTCTGTTAAAGGCGGAATAATAATTCGAATATCATTTCCTCTAACAATAGGATTTAATTCTAAATGAGATAAAGAAATAGCCTTTTCAATCATTTTAGTAACAACATGATCAAAAATACTTAATTTTAAGGTATGCGAATTTTCAACAATAATATTTGATAACTCTTGTATTGGTGTTTTACGCCCATAATATTCTACAAAAATTCCATCTAATAAAGAAACTGATACTCTACCTGTCTTTATTTTACTAATTTGATTTTTAAAAACTTCAATACATGTACTCATCTGAATATCTATATCTTTTTTAAAATTATCCATCATACTATATAGCCCAGTGTCAAAATATAACATTTATATTTTATATTAAAAATTCATTATTACAATATAAATAAAATAAACAATCTCTAGATTATATTAACTATACATAAATATAATAAAAATTTACAATTTATTAAAATTACTAAATGATTATATTAATCTTTTACACTATTTCTCCTAATTCAAATCTTATAAATTTTACAATTTCTATATTATTTTCAAATAAAAAATCTTTTACCTTTTTATTAGGATCCATAATAAAATTTTGATCAAGTAAAGTGATATTATTAATAAATTTTTTTATTTTACCATTAACTATTTTTTGAGATATTAATTCAGATTTTCCAGAATTCTTTACAATATCTAACTGTATTTTTTTTTCATTTTCTATTATTAATTGAGGAATATCAGAACTATGTAAAAAATCTGGTTTACTAGCAGCAATATGCATAGCAATTTGTTTAATCATCATTATATCTTTGGAAGTTTTAGCACTAACTAATACACCAATTCGATATCCATGCATATATGATACAACTATTTGACCTTCTAAAATATGTAATCTACGAATAATAATATTTTCATTAAATTTAGACACTAAAAGAATTCTTTTTTCTTCAAAAATATCTTTTAATAATTTCAAATCTTTAATATTTTGAGTACATGAATACATTAATATTTCTTGAGCAAAATTAATAAATTCATCATGTTTTGCAACAAAATCAGTTTCACAATTTAATTCTATTAAATATCCAACATGACCGTTAATTTTCGATAATACCACACCAAGAATAGCAGAATTAAAACTTTTTTTTTCCGCTGTAAGACTACCCATTTTACGTAAATAAATAATTGCTTTTTCAATATTTCCTGAAGAATTAATTAATGCTTGTTTACAATCCATAATACCACTACCTGTTTTGAATCGAAGTTGTTTAACAAGATCAGAAGTAATATTTACCATAATATACCTTTCCATATTATTTTACATAATTATAATAATAAAAATATCATATTATAATATTAATTTTTTTTTATTATAAATGATCTGAAAACATTTCATTACCATGATTTGTAATAAAAGTAACAATAGTATTTAAATATAAATTTACCGATCTAATTGCATCATCATTTCCTGGAATAATGAAATCAATTCCATCAGGGCTAGAGTTTGTATCTACTACAGAAAATACAGGAATACCTAAATTATTTGCTTCTTTTATAGCAATACGCTCATGTTCAGCATCGATAACAAAAATAGCATCTGGTAATCCTCCCATATTTTTAATACCCCCTAAACTACTTTCTAATTTTAATAATTCTCGTGATCTTACTAATCCTTCTTTCTTAGTTAACTTATCTAATATTCCATCTTGAATTTGTTGTTCTAAATCCTTTAATCGTCTAATTGATTGTCTGACAGTTTTCCAGTTAGTTAACATACCCCCTAACCAACGCTGATTAACATAAAACTGATTGGAATCTATAGCTGTTTGTTTAATTGCATAACTAGCTGATTTTTTTGTACCTACAAACAATATCTTTCCTTGAGATAAATGAATTCTTTTTAATTCTAATAATGCTGCATTAAACAAAGGAAGAGTTTTTTCTAAATTTATAATATGTACCTTATTACGAGAACCAAAAATAAAAGGTTTCATTTTTGGATTCCAATGACGTGTTTGATGTCCAAAATGTACACCCGCTTTTATCATATCTCTCATAGAAATTATTTTCAAAATATATACCTCTAAATGTTCAAATGTTAAAAATCAATAATACTATTTTATTTTTATAATTTAAAAATTTTAATATTTTATTAAACTAAATATATAATAATTTAAAATAAAAACGATTCATATTATCTTAAAAATAATACTTGAATGTAATAAAATATATATTATGTTATAAATAATTTAAATATATAAATAAATAAAATAATTTTAAAATAAATATTTCAATATAATAAATATAAAATTTTATACAATAAAACTATTAATTTAAAATGAATATTTCTATAAAAACTAAAAAAGAAATTGAAAAAATGAGAATATCTGGACATCTAGCAGCTAAAGTATTAGATATGATTAAACCTTATATTATTCCTAATATTACTACGTTAGAATTAAATAATATCTGCCATAATTATATTACAAATACACAAAAAGCTACTTCTGGATGTTTAGGGTATCATGGATTTCCAAAATCTGTATGTATATCTATTAATGAAATAGTATGCCATGGAATTCCTAATAGTTATGAAAAATTGAAAATAGGTGATATTGTAAATATTGATATAACTATAATCAAAAATAAATATTATGCTGATACTTCCAAAATGTTTATTGTAGGTCATCATATTAATAAACAAACAAAAAAATTATGTCATGTAGCAAAAAAAAGTCTTTATTCAACATTTAAAATTATTAAACCAGGAATTAAAATAAATCTAATTGGAGAAACAATACAAAAATATATTAATACAACAACCTACTCAATTGTTGAAGAATATTGCGGACATGGAATTGGTAAAAACTTTCATGAAAAACCATACATTATACATTATAAAAATTATGATAAAACAATCATTCTTAAAGAAGGTATGACATTTACTATAGAACCCATTATTAATGCTGGTAAAAAACATGTATTTTGTATGAAAGACGGTTGGACTGTAAAAACAAAAGATAATAGTTTATCTGCTCAGTATGAACATACTATTTTAGTAACAAACAATGGATGTGAAATTCTAACATTAAGAAAAACAGAAAAAATAAATAAAATATATCAAAATACTTAAAAATAAAGAGTAATATTATGGAAAAACTAAAAAAAACTATAAATGAAATTTTTAAATCTAAAGATCAAATAAATTATAAAAATGTAAACTGGTCTGATTTTAATGTTATTAATCAAACAATTAATTTAATTGATAGTGGCATACTACAAGTTTCAGAAAAAATATCTGGAAAATGGATCACTCATCAATGGTTGAAAAAAGCTATTTTATTATATTTCTGTATTAAAAAAAACCAAATTACTAAAGGAATAAAAAATACTTTTTACGACAAAATTGATTTAAAATATGAACACGCTACAGATTCTGAATTAAAAAGAAATAATATTCGTATTGTACCACCAACAACAGTAAGAAAAGGAGTATTTATTGGGAAAAATACTATATTAATGCCGTCTTTTATAAATATAGGCGCATATATTGATGATGGAACAATGATAGATACATGGTCTACTGTAGGATCTTGTGCTCGAATAGGGAAAAATGTACATCTTTCTGGTGGTGTAGGAATAGGAGGAGTATTAGAACCCATACAAAACAATCCAACTATTATTGAAGATAATTGTTTTATTGGAGCTAGATCTGAAATAGTAGAAGGAGTAATTGTGGAAAAAGGATCTGTTATTTCTATGGGAGTATATATTGGACAAAGTACAAAAATATATAATCGAGAAACACAAACAATTACTTATGGTAGAATACCAGCTGGATCGGTTGTTGTACCTGGAACTCTACCATCAAAAGACAAAAAATATAGTTTATATTGTGCTATTATTGTTAAAAAAGTTAATAATGCAACATTAAAAAAAGTTGAAATTAATCAATTATTAAGAAATATTAACTAAATTTATATTCATTATTCAGATCCGATCATATATTAACGGATCTGAAATATTATAGTATAATCTTTATAATAATCCTAATTTACTATTAATTAATAAAATAATATTTTTTAATTTTATATAAAATGATAAAATCCTCTAATATAATAACTTGTAATTAAAAATTTATTTCAATTAATAACTAATTTACTATACATTAAAATTATTATGTTATTTTAAAAATATAAAATCAATAAAATAATATTAATTGAATACACTATTAAATCAGATACTCATTTGTTTTAATACATCCATTAATACAATTAATATAATTAATATAATTAATCATATGTAAAAATAAATATACTGTAATAAATTTAAAATACTAATAAAAATAAAATGCAATATTTATATTCTAAAGAATATAATATATTATGCAATATATGTCATTTAATAAATTTAAAATCATATGAATTATTTAGAAATATAATAAAAACACAATATAATTTAATATGTTAAATATTAAATATACTTATGATAGTACAATGTGAGGAGAAAGAATGGAAATATTATCAGGCGCTGAAATGGTAATTCGTTCGTTAATTGATCAAGGAATAGAATATATATTTGGTTATCCTGGTGGCGCTGTTTTAGATATATATGACGTTTTAAAAAAAAATTCTTCAATAAAACATATACTGGTAAGACATGAACAAAGTGCTACTCATATGGCAGATGGATATGCAAGATGTACAGGAAAAATAGGAGTAGTATTAGTTACTTCTGGTCCAGGAGCAACTAATGCTATTACAGGTATTGCAACTGCCTACATGGATTCTATTCCAATAGTAGTTATTTCTGGACAAGTTGATTCATCTTTAATTGGATACGATGCATTTCAAGAATGTGATATGTTAGGTATTTCAAGACCTATAGTAAAACACAGTTTTTTAGTCAAAAATCTTGAAGATATTCCAGTAATTTTTAAAAAATCTTTTTGGTTAGCTTCTACAGGACGACCTGGACCTATTGTAATTGATTTACCAAAAGATCTTTTAAATCCATTAAATAAAAAACCATATTTTTGGCCAAAATCCATTAATATACGATCATATAATCCAATAACCAAAGGCCATTCAGGACAATTAAAAAAAATATTAGAAACATTATTACATGCTAAAAAACCAATTATTTATGTTGGAGGTGGAATAATTACTTCCAATAGTTCTTTAGAACTTAAAAAATTAGCAGAAATTTTAAATATTCCAGTAACTACTTCCTTAATGGGATTAGGTGCTTTCCCTGGTCAACATCCCCAAAACCTCCATATGATTGGTATGCATGGAACATATGAAGCAAATATGGCTATGCATGATTCTGATGTGATTTTTGCGATTGGAGTAAGATTTGATGATAGAACTACTAATAACGTTGAAAAATATTGTCCTAATTCAAAAATATTACACATAGATATTGATCCTACATCAATATCAAAAACTATTACTGCAAATATACCTATTGTTGGAGATGCAAAACAAATTTTACAAGATTTATTAAAATTAATTAATCATAATAATATATTAATTGATCAAAATCGTTTAAAAAAATGGTGGGAATGTATTACACAATGGAGAAAAAAAAATAGTTTACAATATAATAAAAACAGTCAAAAAATTAAACCACAATCTGTAATCGAGATATTATGGAAATTAACTCAAGGTCAAGCGTATATAACATCTGATGTTGGACAACACCAAATGTTTACAGCACTATATTACACATTTAATAAACCTAGACGTTGGATTAATTCTGGAGGTTTAGGTACTATGGGATTTGGATTGCCAGCAGCATTAGGAGTAAAATTAGCTTTACCTAAAGAAACAGTAGTTTGTGTTACTGGAGATGGTAGTATTCAAATGAATATACAAGAATTATCAACTGCTATGCAATATAAATTACCTATTTTAATATTAAATCTTAATAACAGATCATTAGGAATGGTAAAACAATGGCAAGATATTATTTATTCAGGTAGACATTCTCATTCCTATATGAAGTCATTACCAAATTTTGTTAAATTATCAGAATCATATGGTCATATTGGTATCGCTATTTCTAAAAAACATGAGCTAAAAAGAAAGTTAAAAATAGCATTAGAACAGTTACAACATGGCCATTTAGTATTTGTAGATGTATATGTTGATCATTCCGAACATGTATATCCTATGCAAATACGAGGAGGCGGGATGAATGAAATGCGATTTAAAAAATAAAGGAAATGAATATGAGAAGAATATTATCAATACTTTTAGAAAATGAACCAGGTTCTTTATCTCGAGTAGTCGGATTATTTTCACAAAGAGGTTATAACATAGAAAGCATTACTGTTGCTCCCACAGAAGATATTACTTTATCTAAAGTTATTATACAAACAATAGGTGATAAAAAAACAATTGAACAAATTGAAAAACAATTACATAAATTAATAGATGTACTTAAAGTTGTAGAAATTATTAAAGAAAAATCTATACAATGTGAAATTATCTTAGTAAAAATCCATAGTACTGGATATGCAAGAGAAGAAGTAAATCGAATAATTAAAATATTTAAAGGGAAAATCATTCATGTTACATTAACATCATATATCATTCAAATTTCAGGTCCAAAAAAAAAAATGAATGCTTTTATTAAAATTATTAAAGATATTACTGAAATTATCGAAATTGTAAGATCTGGAATCATTGGAATAAACCGAGAATAATAAATATTAATATACATATTAATTATAATTATATGATTACTAAATTATGAAAAATCAAAAACATATTACAGTTTTATTAGATGAATCTATAAAATCTTTAAATATTAAAAAAAATGGAATATATATTGATGGTACTTTTGGATATGGAGGACATTCTTTAAAAATTTTAGAACATCTAGGATCAACAGGAAAATTATATGCTTTTGATCGAGACCCATATTCTATAGATATTGGAAATAAAATACCTGATCCTAGATTTCATATTATACATGATAGATTTTCAAATATAAAAATGCATTTAAAAAAATTAGATATATACAAAAAAATTGATGGAATTTTATTAGATTTAGGATTATCATCAATGCAACTATTAAATCCAAATAGAGGATTTTCATTTCGTTTAAATGGTCCTCTAGATATGCGTATGAATCCATTACAAGGAATATCGGCACAGCAATGGATTAACAAAAGTGATAAAAATACTATTTCAAATATATTAAAAACATTTGGAGAAGAAAAATTTTCAAAAATAATTGCATCAGAAATTGTAAAAAAACGAAAAATTAAACCTATTGTTACAACAATAGAATTATCTAAAATAATTGAAAATATTGTTCCATATAATAAATTTAAACATCCATCAAAACGTAGTTTTCAAGCAATTCGTATATTTCTTAATGAAGAACTATATGAAATTCAAAAATTTCTTAAAAAAATATTAAATCTTTTAAATTCTCATGGCCGCATATCAATTATTAGTTTTCATTCTATAGAAGATAGAATTATAAAACAATTTATGATAAAAAATAGTAAAAATCCTGTTATACCTCAAAATTTACCTATTACTGAAGAAAAAATAAATCAATTAAATATAAAAAAAATAAAATATGTCAAGAGAATTTTCCCTAGTCAACAAGAAATTAAAAATAATCCTCGATCAAGAAGTGCAATTTTAAGAACAGCTGAATTAATATAGTAATAATATAAAAATTATCATATAATTCAAAATATAAATATTAAAATTTTTAAATATACATTTTCAAATACTTATATAATTATAAATACTTTATTTACTAATATTATAAAATATAATCATATATAGGTAGGTAAATATGATAATTAAAGATAAAGATAAACCATTAATCACAGGATTAGAAATTGGTACTACTAATATTACTATTTTAATAGGAGAAATTTTAATTGATGGAATGATTAATATTATTGGTATTGGACATTGTCCTTCTAAAGGAATAAATAAAGGTAATATCAATGATTTAGAATCTTTAATTCTATGTATAAAAAAAGCTATGCACGAAGCAGAAATAATGGCAAAATATCATATTACAAATATATATTTAGCATTATCTGACAAATATGTAAGTTATAAAAACGAAATTGGCATAGTTCCTATTGTAACTAATGAAGTTACAAAAAAAGATATTAAATATGCTATACACACAGCTAAATCAGTCAAACTAAAATATGAACATAAAATCCTACATACTATTCCTCAAGAATATTCTATTGATGAAGAAATAGGCATTAAAAACCCAATAGGATTATCCGGTATTCGAATGATTGCAAAAGTACATCTCATTATATACCGAAATTATTTCCCAAAAAATTTAATAAAAGCCATTAAAAAATGCAATTTAAAACCAGAAAAAGTAATTTTTTCTGGATTAGCTTCTAGTAAAGCAGTATTAACATCAGAAGAACGTCATTCTGGTGTATGTATAATCGATATAGGTGGTGGCAATATGGATATCATAATATATATTAATGGATACATCCAACATAGTGAAGTAATTCCATATGCAGGAAATTCAGTAACCAATGATATAGCATATGCATTTAATACCTCTTTTAAAACAGCAGAAAAAATAAAAATTAAACATGGTAGTGTTAAAATGTTGCCTTTATATACACCCGAACTTATTGACATATGTAATATTAATGATAATCATAATAAAAAAATACAAAAAAAAAAATTAATAGAAGTTATACAATCTCGATATTTCGAATTATTAAATATAGTAAATAAGATTCTGATAAAAATACAAAAAAAATTATACTACTCAGGAAAATCTTATGTTTTAGAATCTGGAATAGTTATTACAGGTGGAAGTTCTCAAATAAAATCCTTAAAATCATTTGCAGAAAAAATTTTTAATATGCAAGTACGTATTGGAATTCCAATTAATACCCAATCATGTAATAAAGATATTATAAATCCACAATATGCTACTATAATAGGCTTATTACATTACGGGAAAAATACATATCTTCATAACAAAAACAAAATTAATCAAAATAATTACTTTAAAAAATTCTTACAATATGTTACACAATTATTTAAAAAAAATAAAATTTATTAATATAAATATTTAAAACAATAAAAATATTAAAATGAGGATATATTATGTTTGAATCGATTGAATTAAGTAATGATGCAATCATAAAAGTAATAGGTGTCGGAGGTGGTGGAGGCAACGCCGTTGAACATATGGTTAAAGAAAAAATAGAAGGTGTTGAATTTTTTGCAATTAACACTGATGCTCAAGCACTAAGAAAAATTGAAGTTGAAAATACGATACAAATTGGAAATAATATAACAAAAGGGTTAGGAGCAGGATCAAATCCAGAAATCGGTAAACATGCTGCAGAAGAAGACCGAGAATCAATTAAAAAAGCTTTAGAAAGAGCTGATATGGTGTTTATAGCAGCTGGAATGGGTGGAGGTACTGGAACAGGAGCTGCACCTGTAGTAGCTGCTATTGCAAAAGAAATGGGAATTTTAACAGTAGCAGTAATAACTAAACCATTTATTTTTGAAGGAAAAAAAAGAACAGTTTTTTCTGATCAAGGAATTTTAGAATTATCAAAATATGTTGATTCATTAATTATTATTCCCAATGATAAATTATTAAAAGTTCTTAATCGAGGTATATCTTTATTAGACGCTTTTGGTGCTGCAAATAATGTATTAAGAGGTGCTGTTCAAGGTATTGCTGAACTAATTACAAGACCAGGATTAATGAATGTAGATTTTGCTGATGTAAGAACAGTAATGTCTGAAATGGGTTATGCTATGATGGGTACAGGATTATCTTCAGGAGATAATAGAGCTGAAGAAGCAGCAGAAATAGCTATTTCCAGTCCATTATTAGAAGATATTGATTTATCTGGAGCTCGAGGTGTATTAGTAAACATTACAGCAGGAATTGATTTAAAATTAGACGAATTTGAAATTGTAGGAAATACTGTGAGATCTTTTTCTTCAGATAATGCTACAGTAGTAATTGGAACATCATTAGATCCTGAAATGAATGATGCTTTAAGAGTCACTGTTGTTGCCACTGGAATTGGTATAGAAAATCAATCAAATACTATTATATCTAATAATACATCTACCAAAAAAGATAAAACATCAGATTATCGTTATCAAAATTTTAACACATATTTTAGAAGACCTAATATCAAAAAAATAGATAAAAAAACAATAGAAACCAATATAAAAAATAATAAAACAAATCATTATTTAGATATTCCTTCTTTTTTAAGAAAGAAATAAACATAATGTATTTTAAAATAAAAATATTAATAAAAATATAATTAGTAACTATTTTATTAATATTAAAATATTCATTTTCTTATTACAATATAAATATTATATTACAAGAGAATATATGATTAATACATCTAAATTCAAATTACAGTTTACTTCATCTGCATTACATAGAATAAATATATTATTAAAAAAAAAAAAAAATATAAATTCAAAATTTCGAATTTATATTATCGGTGGAGGATGTAGCGGATTTCAGTATAAATTTAAAATTGATAAAAATATTAATGTTCATGATATAATAATCAGAAATCAATTTACAATATTAATTGATCCAATCAGTTTTCAATATGTTATAGGAGGAAAAATTGATTATCAAGAAACATTAGAAGGATCAAAATTCATAGTATCTAACCCTAATGCAACAAGTACCTGTGGTTGCGGCGCATCTTTTAGTATATAAAAATCAAATAATTATAAAAATTATTCAATATAATCTATCATATTAATATAAATATGTTAAATATAAGATAAAATAATAATTTGAATAATATAAAGTAATACTTTAAACACATAAATAATTTATATAATAAAACCCATTATACTATTAATTGAAATGTAATAATATTTTATAAAGAATTATTTGAAATTTAAATGACAAATAATTCTTTATTAAATCATTATAAAATTTAAATATTTTTATTAATACGTTTTAAATTTATTAAATCAGTAATACTACCCTGAAAAATTTGAGCAGATAATCCTATTGATTCATATAAAGTAGGATGAGCATGTATCGTCAAAGATATATCTTCTACATCACACCCCATTTCAATAGCAAGAGTAATTTCTGATATTAATTCTCCAGCATGTCTACCGATAATCACCCCACCAATAATTCTATTATTATCTTTATTAATAATTAATTTTGTCATTCCATTTGAACAATTAGAAACAATAGCTCTACCAGATGCTTTCCAAGGAAATACAGAAACTTCGTAATTAATATGTTGTTTTATAGCTTCATTTTCATTCATTCCCACCCAAGCTATTTCAGGATCAGTATATGCCACGGAAGGAATCACCATAGGATCAAAATAATGATTATAACCAGCTATAACTTCTGATGCAATATGACCTTGATGCATTCCTTTATGTGCTAACATTGGTTGACCAACAATATCACCAATAGCATAAATATTAGGAATGTTAGTACGTAATTGATTATCTATATCAATGAAATTTTTTTGATCTACTTTAATTCCCACTTTGTTAATATCTAATAAATCTATATTAGGTGTACGACCAATTGCAATTAAAATAGCATTATAAAAATTCTTTTTAATTTGAGATTTATTGTTAAGAGTTACTAACACACCATCATCCTTTAAAAAGATATCAGAAATTTCAGTTTCCAAAAAAATATTAAAATCTTTTTTAATAGATCGATTAAATATTTTTATAACATCTCCATCTAAAAATGGCAATAGTTGACTACATCGATCAATAACATCTACTTGAGAACCAAAAGCACTATAAAAAGTAGCCATTTCTAATCCAATAATACCTGATCCAACAATTAATAAACGATCAGGTATACTATGTAAAGATAATGCTTCATTTGAATTCCATATATGTAAACTGTTAGGAATATTGGAAAGTGTAATCGGTTTAGATCCAGTAGCAAGAATAACATTGTCAAAATGAATATGAATATTTTCTTGATCATTAGATACTAAAATGGTTTTTTCATCTAAAAAACAACCAGTTCCTTGTAAAAGAGTAATATTTCTTTGTTTTACCATATGATGTAATCCAGAAGATAAATTAGAAATAATATTCTCTTTATGTAATTTAATCATACTAATATCAATTTTAGGTTTATCAAATATAATACCCTGTTTAGATATTTCTTCAGTTTCTCTTATCACCTTAGCAAAATGAAGTAATAATTTAGATGGAATACATCCAACATTTAAGCATACACCACCTAATGAATTATATTTTTCGACTAAAACTGTATTTAATCCTAAATCTGAACTTCGAAAAGCCGCTGAATATCCTGCAGGACCAGATCCAAGAACTAAAACTTGAGTGTGGATATCTCGAGTCATTTCGTTATCCTTAATAAAAAATAAGATAAAGCTAAATAATATCTTAAAAATTTTTAATATATCGTAAAAATATATTATTTAACTATTGAATAATAAATATTATGTATTATATTACTAATAAATATAAAATAAAATATACATATCAAATTAATAATAATTTAATATCAGATAATATGTGACAAATAAACGTAATAAATCTTACACCATCTGCACCATCAATAATACGATGATCATAAGATAAAGATAATGGTAACATTAACTTAGGTATAAATTTTATACCATTCCAAATTGGTTTATATGAAGCTCGAGAAATACCTAAAATCGCTGATTCAGGATGATTAATAATAGGAGTAAAAAATTGTCCACCAATACCACCTAAACTAGATACTGTAAAACATCCACCTTGACAATCAAGTATAGTTAATTTCTTATCTCGAGCCTTGTGTGATTGATGTAATACATCATACGAAATCTGTGATATACTTTTATCTTTTATATTTTTAATAACAGGAACTACCAATCCATATAGTGTATCTACCGCCACACCAATATTAATGTATTTTTTTAAAAAAATTGTTTTATTATCTAAAGACATTGAACTATTAAAATAAGGAAATTTTTCTAATCCCTTAGAAATAGCTTTTATAATAAAAGATAATAATGTCAACTTATTATTTTTAAAATCCGGCATAGTATTACATTTTTTACGAAATTCTTCAAGATCAGTAATATCTACTTCATCAAACTGAGTAACATGTGGAACAGTACTCCAACTATTCAATAAAGCACGACCAGAAATTCTTTTAACCTTATTTAATTGAATTGCTTCAACTTCTCCAAATAATTCAAAATTTAATGGTGTAATATTATGAGTATCACTCTTATTAGTATATACATCATTCAATTTACTATTAATACATAAATTATAATTTTCGATATCTTGTTTTAAAATTCTATTTTTTCTTCCACTTCCTGATATTTTTGATAAATCAATATTAGATAATCGTGCTAAACGTCGAATGAACGGCGTAGCATATATATCATTTTTTTGTTTACTTAATATATTATGATGAATATTTTTATTATGTATTACATCATTATTTATTTTTTTTTCGTCAAATTGTATTTTACTATTTTCGATATCAATTAACATAATTACAGAATTAGTTTTTATAATATCAAGAACTTTTACTCGAATCTCTGTAATAATTCCAGTATAAGGAGACGGAATTTCCATAGAAGCTTTTTCTCCCTCTACTATAATTAAACTTTGTTCTTTTAATACATAATCGTTTACTTGAACTAAAATTTCTATTACCTCAACTTCATCTATTCCAATATCAGGTATTTTAATTTCATTATTTTCCACTACATTAACCTCTTATAATAATCGTGGATTATTTTTATCTACGTCAATATTAAATTTTAATATCGCATCTAATACTACTTGTTTGTCTACAATATTACATTTCGATAATTCCGTTAACGCAGCAATAACAATATAAAATGCATCTACTTCAAAAAAATGTCGTAATTTTTCTCGACTATCCGAACGTCCAAAACCATCTGTACCTAACACCTTATATGTAATAGCAGGGACGTAATTTCTTACTTGTTCAGCAAATAGTTTCATATAATCCGTAGCAGCAATAGCTGGGAAAGTATTCATAATCTTTGTGATATAAGGTATTTTTAATTTTTGTTTAGGATGTAACATATTCCAACGTTCACAATCTTGACCATTTCTTGCTAATTCTGTAAAAGATGTAACACTATAAACATCAGATCCAATAAAATAATCATTTAATAATATTTCCGATGCTTCTCGAATACTTCTTAAAATGGAACCTGATCCCATTAATTGTACTTTTCCTTTTCTACCTTCACATGATATTAATTTATAAATACCTTTTGTAATACCTTTTTCTACACCTGTAGGCATAGCAGGCATATAATATTTTTCATTAATAGTGGTAATGTAATAATATATATTTTCTTGAGTATCACCATACATTCTACATAATCCATCTTGTATAATAACAGCCATTTCATAAGCATATGAAGGATCATAAGATATACAATTTGGTATTGTAAGAGATTGAATATGACTATGTCCATCTTCATGTTGTAACCCTTCACCATTTAATGTTGTTCGTCCCGAAGTTGCTCCAATTAAAAAACCTCGAGCTTGCTGATCTCCTGCCGCCCAACATAAATCACCAATTCTTTGAAAACCAAAAATAGAATAATAAATATAAAAAGGAATCATGGGAAAATTATTGTTACTATAAGATGTCGCTGCAGCTAACCAAGATGAAGCAGCACCTAATTCACTAATTCCTTCTTGTAATATTTGACCATGTTTATCTTCTTTATAATATAATAACTGATCTTTATCTTGAGGAATATATTTTTGTCCATTAAAGTTATAAATCCCAATTTTTCGAAATAATCCTTCCATTCCAAATGTTCTAGCTTCATCAGCAATAATTGGAACAATTCTATCTTTAATAGAATTACATTTTAGTAAAATGTTTAATATACGAACAAAAACCATAGTAGTAGAAATTTTTTTATTTTGTGCTACCATAATAGATTTAAAATCATTTAAATTAGGTAATATTAAACTCTCTGTAAATCTAGATAGCCTATAAGGAAGATACCCACCTAGTTTTTTCCTTTGATTATGAATATAATTATATTCTGGAGAATTTTTTACAAAGGTAATATAGGGGAGTTTAGAAATTTCTTCTTTTTGAATAGGTAGATGAAAACGATTACACATATATTTTAAACTATTCAAATCCATTTTTTTAATTTGATGAGCAATATTTTTCCCTTCTGCTATATTACCCATTCCATATCCTTTAATAGTATGTATTAAAAGAACTACTGGTTTATCCTTCGATAACTTAGCTTTTTCAAAAGCTGAAAAAATTTTTTTAGGATCATGTCCTCCTCTATTTAATTTCCAAATTTCTTCATCAGTCATATCTTTAACTAAATTGAGAGTTTCAGGATATTTACCAAAAAAATATTTTCTAATATATGCACCATTTTTTGATCTAAAATTTTGATAATCTCCATCTAATGTTTCATTCATTAGTTGAATTAATTTACCATTTTTATCTTTTTTTAATAAATTATCCCATCGGTTACCCCAAATAACCTTAATCACTTCCCATCCAGCACCATAAAATAAACTTTCTAATTCATTAATAATTTTACCATTTCCTATTACAGGACCATCTAATCTTTGTAAATTGCAATTAATTACATAAATTAAATTATTTAACTTTTCTCTCGATGCTACAGTAATAGCACCTTTCGATTCCGGCTCATCCATTTCACCATCACCTAAAAATGCATAAACTGTACGAGAATATGTTTTTTTTAAACCTCGATTTTCAAGGTATTTTAAAAATTTAGCCTGATAAATAGCATTAATTGGGCTTAAACCCATTGAAACAGTTGGAAATTGCCAAAAATTAGGCATTAATTTCGGGTGAGGGTAAGATGATAAACCTTGACCATCAATTTCTTGTCTAAAATTATTGATTTGTTTTTCACTAAATCTTCCTTCTAAAAATGCACGAGAATAAATTCCAGGAGCAATATGACCTTGAAAATAAATTAAATCTCCATTTTCATTATTTTTAGATGCTTTAAAAAAATGATTAAAACACACCTCATAAATTGTTGCTGCAGATTGAAAAGAAGATAAATGTCCCCCTAAATCTAAATTTTTATTCGATGCACGTAAAACCATAATAATTGCATTCCATCGAACTGCTGAACAAATATTTTTTTCAATCACTAAATTTCCTGGATAATATGACTCGTTTTTTATAGAAATTGTATTAATATAATTTTGAATTAATTTTGTTTTTTTAACATATATACCATAATTTTCTACTTGTTCAAAAATACGTTGGATAATAAATTCTGCTCGATCTATACCATCACGATCAATCACTGATTTAATAGAATCTATCCATTCAATTGTTTCAATAGGGTCAATATCGCGACAAGAACGATTTAACATTCTTGAAATTCCTTAATAAAAACTTAGTTTAACATTGATTAAATAATATTAATAATAACATTAAATAACACTCTTTGAAATATCTTAATCAATATATATAATTTTATATTAAAATATTTAGTGTATTTTATTTAATATTCTCATTATCAATCATGTATCATTAAGTATCAAATATATTTAAAACATTATATAATGAATATTATTATTTAAAAATTAATTATATTTATTAATAATATAATCTTTAATACAATATATAACCTTCTTAATTATCAAAATATATTTACTAACTAATAAATAAAAATATTTTTAATTTATTTTATTTTTATTATTAAATAAATATAAATATAAATATTTTTAATATATTCATCAGTATTTTAATCAGTATGATGAATAATATTTACTTGTTATACATAAAAGTATAATATTAATTTATTTTTATACATATTAATATAAAATTGAAGTTTATATCATAAAACAAATAATATTATCTCAAAATATAAGAATCCAAAAATATTATTTTAGTATTTATAAAACTTACATATATTATTTATATATCAATATTTAAAATTTATATTGCATGCTATTTATATATTCATGAATTTCAAAATTTATAATATCATTATTATATTTCTAAAAATATTTATAATGTAATTGTATATTTACAAAATTATAATGTAATAATATATCAAATATATATATCTATAAAAATATATTTTAAAATATACATTAAAACATAGTCTATACACCATATTCAATCAACACATTTTATAAAATTATCAAGGTAATCATGTTAATAAAATAAATGAATAATACTTTAATTACATTAAAATAATGTAAAATAAAATGTTAAATTATTATATTAATAAATATTTTAAACAAAAATATCTTTTGAATAATTTTTGAAATTACTTGATATTTTAATATATCTAGCATATTAGAAAACATTATAAATGATTCTCGTGTATATTCTTGTTTAGGATCTTTTTGAGCATAGCTTCTTAAATGTATTCCTTGCCTTAAATAATCTACAGCTAATAAATGTTCTTTCCATAAATTATCTAAATGAAACAACATAATATTTTTTTCAATATTACGTACATTGATAAAACCATGTTTTTTCTCTTGAACATAATAATTTTCTTTTATTATTTTATAAATATTATCAAAAATAATCTTATTAGAAAATTTTTCTTTTTTGTGATTTAAATTATTTATAGAACATATAATATTAAAATCAGTTTTTAAAATATTTATCATATCTAAAATATTCCACTTTTTAATAGATACACCATCAGGACAATATACATTTATTATATTTAATATAACATCTTGTAAAATATTTTTAATTAAATGACTAATATTATCTGTACTAATAATCTCATATCTTTTTTTATAAATAACTTTTCTTTGTTCATTTAAAATATTATCATACTCTAACAATTGTTTACGAATTTCAAAATTTTGACTTTCTACCCTCTTCTGAGCATGAGAAATAGCCTTAGTAATCCATTGATGTTCTAAAGAATATCCTACTTTTAATCCAAGTTTTCTTATAATATGTTTAATTTGATCAGGTATAAAAATACGCATTAACGAATCATCCATAGATAAATAAAAACGAGAAGAACCAGGGTCTCCTTGTCGGCCTGATCGTCCTCTTAATTGATTATCAATACGACGAGATTCGTGTCGTTCTGTACCAATAATATGTAATCCTCCCGACAAAACAACTAAATCATGTTCATTTTTCCAAATTGCTTTCTTTTTTGTATATTCTATATCAGAATTACATTCTGATCGTAATTTCATACTCCCACCTAATACAATATCAGTACCACGTCCAGCCATATTAGTTGCAATAGTAACAGTAGATAACTTTCCAGCTTGTGATATAATTTCAGCTTCTCGAGCATAACGTTTAGCATTTAAAACATTATGACTAATACCTAAAACACTTAACCGTCTTGAAATAATTTCCGATTTTTCAACTGAAACTGTTCCTACTAAAACAGGTTGTTTTTTCATTATACATCTCTGAATATCTTGAATAATAGCATTATTTTTTTCTTGTTCAGTAACATACATGATATCAGGTAAATCTTTTCGAATCATAGGACAATTTGTAGGTATAATTATTGTATCTAAATTATAAATAGAACTAAACTCAAATACTTCAGTAGCTGCTGTTCCTGTCATACCAGAAATTTTTTTATATAACTTAAAATAATTTTGAAAAGTAATTGATGCTAATATTTGATTTTCATTTAATATTTCTAAATTTTCTTTTGCTTCTATTGCTTGGTGCAATCCATCAGACCAACGACGACCTATCATTAAACGTCCAGTATGCTCATCTACTATAATAGCTTTTTTATTTTTTACAATATAATCAATATTTTTTTTAAAAATAACATGCGCACGTAACGCAGAAACAACATATTGCATAAGAATAATATTATGAGAAGAATATAATGATTCATTTTTATTCATTAAATTACTATCAATTAAAAATTTTTCCACTACTATTAAACCACATTCTGTCAAAGAAACTTGTTTAGATTTTTCATCAACTATAAAATGTCCTATTCCTAAATGATCATCGAAACCATATACTTTTTGAGGAGTTAAATAAGATACAATATTATTAATAATTTTATATATTTTAGAATTATCTATAGATGGACCAGAAATAACCAAAGGAGTTCGAGCTTCATCAATTAATATAGAATCAATTTCATCAATAAGTACATAATTTAATTTGTTTTGTACACGATCTGATTTTGAAAAAACCATATTATCACGTAAATAATCAAAACAAAATTCACTATTTGTACCATAAATTATATCAGATGTATATACCTTTTTTTTTAGTAAAATTGATAAATGAGATAAATTAACACCTACTTTTAAACCAAGAAATTCAAATAATATTTTATTTTTTTTAGCATCACGTTCTGCTAAATATTCATTCATAGTTACAACATGTACACTATCTCCGATTAATGCATTTAAATATATAGATAAAGTAGAAGTTAAAGTTTTTCCTTCTCCAGTGCGCATTTCAGCAATACATTGATTATGTAAAACAATTCCACCAAGTATTTGAACATCAAAATGACGCATATTTAATACTCTTTTACTTGCTTCTCTAACTACAGCAAAAGCTTCAGGTAATAAATCATTTAATGTTTTACCATTTTTCAAAGAATGTTTAAAAAATCTAGTCTTTTCTTTTAATTCTTGGTTAGATAATTTAACCAACTGTTTTTCTAAATTATTTATATTATTTACAATACTTTGTATTTCATGTAAGACCCTATCATTTCGACTACCAAAAATTGATTTAAGCAATCTAATAAACATAAAATATTCTCATATAATGAATGAAAAATAGTTCTATTTCAAAAAAAATAAAAAATTAATATTAATACTACAATATCGATTTTTTCAATACATCTACTTATATATAAACTAATAAAATCATTACTGTTTTAAAAATATTTCACTGGAATATGAAAAAAATATGGATAATTTACTGTAAATAAATATAATCCCGAAGCACTAGAAGTAGGAGCACAAAACTTACGATTTTTTTTTTCTAAAATCTCTTGCATCCATTCTATTTTTTTTTTCATAATTCCAATTTCAATTAAACACCCTACAATATTTCTTACCATGTGTTGTAAAAAAGAGTTAGCAATTATATCAATATATATAAACATTCTATATTTAAAAATATTAATATAAGTTACTTTTCTTAAAGGTGTTTTAGATTGACATTTTTTAGATCTAAAAGATGTAAAATCATGTTCTCCAATAATAAAACGACTAGCCTGATACATTAGTTGTATATTTAAATCATGATGAATATGATTAGACTTATTTCGAAAAAGAGAAGATCGATATTTATCATTATAGATAACATATCGATAACTTCGTGATATTGCACTATATCTTGCATGAAAGTAATTATTAACTTGTTTTATCCACTGTATAGATATATCACTTGGTAAATAAGTATTTATTCCTAAAATCCAAGATATATTTTTTCTTATTGAAATAGTATTAAAATGTGCTACTTGTCCAATACTATGTACTCCCGCATCAGTTCTACCAGAACATACCACATGAACTTTATGATTAGCAACTAAAGATATTGCTGTTTCTAATTCTTGCTGAATACTAAGTATACCTTTTTTTTGATATTGCCAACCATGATAACCACTACCATCATATTCTAATCCAATTGCAAATTTTATAATTTTTATATTTTTATTCACAAAAATTCCACAAAAAAATTATATTTTATTTTAAATAATATATTGAACATGTAATAAATTAACAATTAAATAATAATACTACATTGAATATCTAAAAAAATTATAAACAATTTTAAAAATTTTCTAATTTTTATAAACATTTCATAATTATAAATTATAATTCATATTCTTATAAAAATACATTTTATAACATCATGTTATTAAACTTATTAACATTATTATACATTTTATAATATTCAAAAATACTTTAAAAACTTTAAAACAGGAAACAATATGCATACTTTAAAAAAATACACACAATCATCTTTAAGTATATTAACTATAGCAGGTGTTAATCCATATAAAAAACAAAATAATGAAAAATATATGAATAAAAATCAAATAATACATTTTAAGAAAATTCTGAAAGCATGGAAAAAACAATTAAATCAAAAAAGTAAAAATATTTTATTATATCAACAAAATGAATTTAACAATTTTCCTGATCCTATTGATCGTGCTGTACAAGAAGAAGAATTCAGTTTAGCATTAAAAAATAAAGATAGAGAAAATAGAATAATTAAAAAAATTGAAAAAACATTAAGAAAAATTCAAACTGGAGAATTTGGATATTGTACAGCATGTGATGTTGAAATTGGTATTAAAAGATTAGAAGCAAGACCAACAGCAAGTCTTTGTATTGATTGTAAAACTTTATCAGAAATTAAAAATAAACAAAGAATAAAACCAATATTTTAATACAACATATCATATATTCTACAGTTACTGAGAGTAAGAAAACTATCTTATTCTTAGTGAATCACATATTTTAAAATATACATTATTTTAAATGTATAAACAATTAATAAACGAAAAATTTTACCATTATTATAAATAAATTAATATATAAATATACAAAACATTAAATAAATAAAATAATTTATTTTAATATATAATGATATAAATTATAAAATTTTATCATTTATACATATTATAAGAATTCACATTTATACAATATATATCTAATATTATACAGATTTACCTATTATTAAACAAAAATATAACATAAATGAGAGATATAATAAAATCATTTAAGTTTTGCTCTAAATCAAGGAAATATCAATTATATGAAAACATTAAAATTTGGTGGAACATCTTTATCAAATTCAAAAAAGTTTTTAGATGTATCCGATATTATTGAAAAAAAAATAAAATCTGAAAATATTTCAATTGTACTATCAGCACCATCACGAGTTACTAACCATTTAGAAAATATTATTAAATCTTCAACTATTAATCAACAAACAAAATATTTATTTGTAGAATTAAAAAATATTTTTTATGAATTAATACAAGGAATCAAAAAATACCAACCGAATTTTAATGATAAAAAAGTAATAATTAAAATAGATCATGAAATAAATAATCTTAAAAATCTTACAAAAGGAATAAAAATATTACATCAATGCCCAGATAATATATATTCAATAATTATATCTAGAGGCGAAATTATATCTGTATATATTATGAAATATATACTAATTTCAAGAAATTATAAAGTAACTATTATAAATCCTATTAAAAATATATTAGCTTCTGGAAGTTATTTACATGCCACAGTCAATATTCCAGAATCAAAAAAACGTATTCAAACCCTTAAAATACCTAATGATCACATTATATTAATGCCTGGATTTATTGCTGGAAATATAAATCAAGAATTAGTCATTCTAGGAAGAAATGGATCTGATTACTCCGCTGCAATATTAGCAGTATGTTTAAATTCAAATATATGTGAAATTTGGACTGATGTCGATGGAATATATACGTGCGATCCAAGAATCGTAAAAAATCCAAAATTATTAAAATATATTTCCTACCAAGAAGCAATAACATTATCATATTTTGGTGCAAAAGTATTACATCCAAAAACTATATTACCTTTATATAAATTTAATATACAATGTATAATTAAAAATACATCTAATCCAAATTTTGATGGAACTAAAATCACCAATAATCTAACAAAAAATAATCATAAAATATTACCGATCACTGGAATTACATATCTTGATAATATAGTTATGATTCAAATTAAAATACTTAAATTAATTCATACTAATCAAATAATTAGAAAAATACTTTTTATATTTTCACAAAATAAAACTACTAATATATTAACCATACAATCCCCTACAGAAAATCAAGTAACTTTTTATTTATTTAATAAAGAATACAATAAAATTAAATCTATCATAGAACATGAATTTCAATTAGAACTAAAAAATAAAATATTAAAGCCTATTAATATTATTAAAAATTTAAAAATTATATCCATTATTGGATATGATATACAAAAAAATAAACAATTAAAAACAAAAATTTTTTATGCTTTAGAACATACTGATATTAATGTTATTTGTATAACTAATAGATTATCTCAACATACTATTTCAATTATTACAGACAATAAACATATTAATAATAATATCCAAATAATACATCAAATTCTATTACATAATAAAAAATATATTGAATTATTTTTAATAGGAATTGGAGGAGTAGGGACAGCTTTACTCAAACAACTAATAAATCAAAAAAAATATTTAAAGAAAAAAAATATAAAATTAAAAATTTGTGGTATTTCTAATTCCAAACATATGTTAATTAACACTCATAAAATTGATTTAAATAATTGGAAAATATCTTTATTAAAACAAGGTCGTAATTTCTGTATACAAGAAATTATTAAAACAGCAAAAAATTATCATTTATTCAACCCAGTTATTGTAGATTGTACATCTAGCCAAGAAATATCTGATCTTTATTCTACAATACTTTCTAATAAAATTCATATTGTAACACCAAATAAAAAAGCTAATACAGGAACTTGGGAAGAATATCAAAATATTCGTAACATAGCAATTAAAACGAATAAAAAATTTCTATATGAAACGAATGTAAGCGCTGGATTACCAATTATAGAAACATTAAAAAATTTATTTGCATCAGGAGATAAGTTAATTAGTTTTAAAGGAATCCTTTCAGGTTCTTTATCATTTATTTTTGGTAAACTAGAAGAAGGAATGTCTATATCTGAAGCCACTACAATAGCAAAAAAATTAGGATTTACAGAACCTAATCCAAAAGATGACTTATCTGGAATAGACGTAGCTAGAAAATTACTTATTCTAGCTAGAGAAGCAGGATATAAATTAGAATTAAATGATATACAAATTGAACCAATATTACCAGAAAAATTTTTAAATATTCAAGATACATATACTTTTTTATCTAAATTGCCAGAATTAGATTCATTATTTTTTAAACGAATTCAAAAAACTAGTAACACAGGAAAAGTATTAAGATTTATTGGAATAATCAAAGAAGGAGGTATATGTGAAGTAAAATTATCTGAAATAGATATTACAGACCCATTATATCACGTAAAAAATGGTGAAAATGCATTAACAATTTACAGTAAATATTATAATCCGATTCCACTGGTATTAAGAGGTTATGGTGCAGGTAATCAAGTAACAGCTTCTGGAATTTTTTCTGATTTATTACGAACATTATCATAATAGTTAGGAATGTAAAATATGATAAAAATTTATTCACCTGCCTCTATTGGTAATTTAAATGTTGGTTTTGATGTTTTAGGAGCTGCAATTGCACCAATAAATGGAAAATTATTAGGAGATTGTATAACTATACAATCCAGTAAAATATTTAAATTAATTATAACAGGAAATTTTTCATTTCAACTACCAGAAAAAATGAAACATAATATTGTATGGAAATGCTGGAACCATTTTTGCAAAATCCTAAAAAAAAATATATTAGTTTTAATAATATTAGAAAAAAATATGCCTATTGGTTCAGGGTTGGGATCTAGTGCATGTTCTATTGTATCTACTTTAGTTGCTATAAATAAATTTTGTAATAAACCCTTAAATCAACAAGAATTATTAAATTTAATGGGTACCATAGAAGGTGAAATATCAGGTGAACCACATTATGATAATGTTGCACCATGTTATCATGGAGGATTACAATTAGTTATACAAGAAAATAATTTAATTAGTCAATCCATTCCATTTTTTAAAAATTGGTTATGGATTGTTGCTTGGCCGGGTATAAACATATCAACATCAGAAGCAAGATCAATTTTACCTAATCAATATAATAAAAAAACTTGTATCACACATAGTCGTTTGTTAGCTAGTTTCATACATGCATCATATACTCAACAATATTATTTAGCATTAAAATTAATGCAAGATATTATTGCAGAACCTTATCGAAAACAATTAATCCCTAAATTTATAACAATTAAACAAACTATGTTAAAATTAGGAGCTATGAGTTTTGGTATATCTGGATCTGGACCTACTATTTTTATGATCTGTGATGATAAAAAAATAGCTAGTAAAATATATTTGTGGTTATCAAATAATTATTTAAAAAATAAAACTGGATTTGTTCATATTTGTAAACTAGACACTCAAGGCACTCGAACAATAGGATTATAAATTTTATGAAATTATATAATTTAAAAAATCACGACGAACAAGTAAATTTCTTACAAGCAGTACAAATGGGTTTAGGTCAAAAGCAAGGACTATTTTTCCCTATGAATTTACCTGTTATTGAAAAAAATAAGTTAGAAACAATATTAGAAATGGATTTTTTAACAAGAAGTATAAAAATTTTATCCATGTTTATTGGAGATGAAATTGAATTAAAATATTTAAAACAATATATCAATAATGCATTTTCATTCTCAGGCCCTAATATCGTTCCAGTATCAAAAAATATATCTTGTTGTGAATTATTTCATGGACCAACATTAGCATTTAAAGATTTTGGTGCTAGATTTATGGCTCAAATATTATCACATTTAAATAATATTAATAATCAAGTTACAATATTAACTGCAACTTCTGGCGATACTGGAGCAGCGGTAGCGCATGCATTTTATAAAGTTAAAAATGTTAGAGTCATTATATTATATCCAAATGGAAAAATAAGTAAACTTCAAGAAAGTTTATTTTGTACTTTAGGTAAAAATATAACAACTATAGCTATTAATGGCAGTTTTGATGCATGTCAAAAACTAGTTAAACAAGCATTTAATGATAATGAACTCCGAACCACAACAGGATTAAACTCAGCTAATTCAATTAATATCAGTAGATTACTTGCTCAAATATGTTACTATTTTGAAGCATATGCTCTTATATCTCAAAAAAATAGAAAACGATTAGTTGTTTCTGTACCTTGTGGAAATTTTGGTAATTTAACAGCTGGTTTATTAGCTAAATCTATGGGATTACCGATTCAATCATTCATTGCAGCAACAAATGCTAATGACACTGTTCCCCGATTTTTAAGTACCGGACAGTGGAAACCTTATAATTGTATTTCTACTATTTCGAATGCCATGGATATTAGCCGACCTAACAATTGGCCTAGAGTACAAGAATTATTCTATAGAAAACAATGGCAATTAAAAGAACTAAACTTTGGAAGTGTATCAGATCAAATTACAAAAGAAACATTATGTGAATTAAAAAATATTGGATACATTTCTGAACCACATGCAGCGATTGCATATAGATTATTAAAAGATAAATTAAAAGATGAAGAATTTGGATTATTTTTAGGAACAGCTCATCCAGCAAAATTTAAAAATGTTGTTGATAATGTATTAAATGAAAATATTAAATTACCTTTCGCGCTAAAAATACCTTCTAATCTACCTTTATTATCGTATTATATGCAACCAGATTTTAATAAATTAAGAAAATTTTTATTATTAAAAAAATAATCATATTACTTTATTAGAGAAGAATAAATATAATATTTCTTCTCTACAAATATTATACATTAAATAAAAAATGTATGATATCTCCATCTTTTATAATATATTTTTTACCTTCAAATCTCATTTTTCCAACTTCTCGAACTTTACTTTCCTTTTTATATTTAATAAAATCTTCATAAGAAATTATTTGTGCTCGAATGAATCCCTTTTGAAAATCAGTATGAATTTTTTTAGATGCTTCAAGACTAGTAGTATTTTCTTTAATAGTCCAAGCACGAACTTCTTGTTTACCAACAGTAAAAAAAGTTTTTAATTTTAATAAACGATACCCTATTTCTATAATTAGGTTTAACTGAGATTCATTATTTTTATTTAATATACAAATCGGAACAATAGGAATATTTTCTTTTAAAGCAAATTGTAATATTTTTTTTAAATGAACATTTTGATTCTTATCTTCAGAAACATTTGCAATATACATTATAGGTTTTAATGTAATAAAATTTATATCATGAATTAATTCTAAATCTTTATCATCAAGATGTAATGTAGTTAATAATTTAGTATTTTTTAAACAATTTAAACACTTTTCTAAAACACTAATTTTTTTATTATAATTTATCGATTTTTTACCTTTTTTATTTCTTATATTTGATAATATTTTATTACAACTCTCAAAATCAGATAAAATTAGCTCTATATTAATAATTTCAATATCACCAATAGGATTTATTTTATTATTAATATGAACAATATTATCATCCATAAAACAACGAACAACATGTAATATAGCATCTGTTTGTTTAATATCATATAAAAATTGATTTCCTAAACCAGCGCCTTTAGAAGCTCCTTGAACTAATCCTGCTACATCAACAAATTCTATAAATGTATTTACAGTACGATCTGGAGAGATAATTTTTTCAAGTGTTTTTATGCGATAATCATATACAGGAGCAAGACCTATATTGGGTTTAATAGTACAAAACATAAAATTTTTAGCTGGTATATGAGATTTAGTTAAAGCATTAAATAAAGTTGATTTTCCAACATTAGGTAAACCTATAATACCACATTTAAATCCCATTATTTTTAATACCTCAAATATAATAAAATCAATAAAATATATTAATGTACAGAATACAATTGTGATGTTATAAATAATTTTTTTTGTTCTATGATTGTATTAGTTTCTTGTATAACATTATGTATAACCTTCAAAATCATACTCTTTTCATATTTAGTTGGTTTAGATAATACAAAAGATGTTATTTCATGAATATATTCTGGACGACCAATACCGATTCGGATTCTACAAAATTTATTTTTATTTCCAAATTGACTAATAATATTGCGTAATCCATTATGACCATTATGACCATATCCATATTTTAATTTTATTGTACCTACCGGTAAATCTAATTCATCATGTACTACTAATATTTCTTGAATATTAATACGATAAAAATTAGATACAGCATATACAGAAATTCCAGAAACATTCATAAATGTATTGGGTACAAGTAACCAAATATATGAATTTTTCAATTTATATTGTGCTATATCTCCAAAAAATTTTTGTTCTCTCTTCATATTAATATTATTATACTTACATAATAAGTGTATATACCATGCACCAATATTATGTCGTGTATTATGGTATTTAAATGTTGGATTTGATAATCCTACAATCATTTTAATATGTGACATAACATGTCCTAATTTAAAAAATATATCAATAATAATATTATTATGCATCATATATAGTACTAATAAATACAATAATTTTTAAATTATTCAAAACAAAAAATTATAATATTTTAATATATCTAAACATATAAATACTATATTATTTTTATATTATATTTTTAAAATATATAAAATTTTTCATCATTCACTAAAAAAATAAATAATATCATCATTTAAAAATCTTTGATATATAAAAATATATAATTATTACTTTTATTATAAAAGATACTAAATTTTATACATAACAATATTGAAATCAAAATAAATAATTAATAGAAATAAAAATTTTAGAAATTTAAAAATATTTATAGCATTTTATCTTGTAATAAATATAAATCTCTTGTATTAAAACCTTATACATATAATATACATCATTTAATTAGATTAAGATACTACTGTAATCTTAATCTAATCAATATAAAATATCATTTATTTGGTATTTTATTAACATTATTTAATATTTTTTTTAATTCTCCACTATGTAACATATCTAATATAATATCACAACCACCAATTAATTTACCTTGAACCCATAATTGAGGGAAAGTAGGCCAATTTGCATATTTCGGTAACTCTATACGAATATTTTCATTTTCTAAAATATTGACATATGCAAAGCGTATTCCACATTCTGATAATGCACGTACTGCTTGAGCAGAAAATCCACAACTCGGTGCATCAGGAGATCCTTTCATATATAATAAAATGGAATTATATTTAATTTGTTTTTTTATTATTTCAATTGTATTCATAATTTAATCCTATAAAATTATATTATTATATGTCTATATAATAATATATAAATATTACAAAAAAAATTTTTATTGACATCTAATATTATTATATTAACATTAAATATATATCATAAAATTATTTAATTAAATATTTTTATTATAGGGGCTGATTCTGGATTCGACAAAATTTTTGAAAACTTTTAGTGCATGCCGAGGAACGGTTGCCTCGATAAAAACCGAAATTAATAAATGCAAAAAAACAAAACTACGCTTTAGCAGCTTAATAAACTAATAAAGCCCTTTTTTATTCTTAACACTCTTAAATAGAATAATATATAAAGGTCAAAAAAAAGAGAATCTTATATTAATTAATCTCATAATTAATATGATAGTAATACGAGATGCGTGTTTAATACGGTTTTCGTCTTAAAACTTAAAACACTAAGTATAAAAAAAAGACTAAGCATGTAGTACTAAAGTTGTAGATATTTTGGACGCGGGTTCAAATCCCGCCAGCTCCAAAAAACATTTAATAATCTCATTATCAATAAAAATAAAATAATTAATTAATATATTTTATCTATTATGATGTAATCAACATCAAAAAAAGTATATAAATTCATGTTATGTTGAACATAAAAAATTCAAATAGTAATATAAAAATTATACAATTGATAAAATTATATCCATTATTAAAAATATTAATTTCATACCTTTATTCAAAAATAAAATAATTGAATCATAATAATAAATATTATTTTTATTCCATACCAAGAAATTTTTACAATAAAATAATACCTTATTACTATTATTTACCATAAAAAATTATAAAATATGTAACATATAAATATTAAATATCAATTTTTATATAATATTCATATTGATTATCACAAAATTAAAACATCTTATAAAATAATAAAATTAATATAATTAAATATTATAGTTCTTAATTAATAAAAAATCTAAATTTATAAAGTAGATGATTTATTAAATAAAAAATAATTTTATCTATAAATACATAAAATTATACTTTTAATACATTTAAAAAATATATTTTATACTATATTTTATTAGTAATATTTCAAATCAAATAATATATTTAAAAACTATATCTCACAATTTAAACTCAATACTAATAAAAAGTAGTAAGATAATATTGTTAAAAATATTACATATTATTATCAATACTTAAAAATATTAATAAACTATTTTTCTATTCATCATGATATTGAAATGTTAAATATTTAAAATATCAAAAATATCATGTTATAATAACATCATATTTTTATTTTAAAATCATGTAATACCTTATCTATTTAAAACATATAAAAATATAAAATTATTTCTATTTACTAACATGTTTGTGAGTATATAAAATATAAAATAATAAAAATATTCTTATTCACTTGAACAAAATATTAAAATCTCTATAATAAAATAATAAAAATAAAAAACAAAAACAAAAAATAAAATTATGAAAATAAGTAAATTCAATGAATCTCAAAAAATCAATAAATCAGACCAATCTAAAAATATTGATACATTAAATGAATCTCAAACCATAGATGAACACAGCAAATTTCAAACCATAGATGAACACGGCGAATCTCAAACCATAGATGAACATGGCGAATCTCAAACCATAGATGAACATGGTGAATCTCAAACCATAGATGAACACGATGAACCTCAAACCATAGATGAACACGATGAATATCAAATAATCAATCAGTTAAATGAAAAACTAGATAATATTAAAAAAAATACAAGAGATATCCAATTACGTACACAAGCCAATATTGAAAATGTAATAAAACAAACAGAACAAAAAAAATATCAAATTACACAAGATAATTTAAAATACTTTTTAGAAACATTATCCTTAAATATAAATAATTTAAATATTATAATCAATAATACTAAAAATGGAATATTAGAAAATCATACAATTATACAAGGATTAAAACTAATTATAAAATCATTATCAAATACTTTTCAAAAATTTAAAAAAAATTAATGTACATTACGTATATTATATTAAAATTACCAAATAATTGGATCATATTCTTGATCTAATAAAATTTTATTAATTTTAGAAAAATGACGACACCCAAAAAATCCTAAATGTGCTGAGAAAGGTGATGGATGTGATGCAGTTAAAATATAATGTCGATTAATATCTATAATATTAATTTTTTTTTGAGCATCTTTACCCCATAATACAAAAATAACCCCTTTTAAATATTTATTAATATAAAAAATAATATTATCCGTAAAATCTTGCCATCCTAAATTTAAATGAGATCTAGGTTTACCTTCTTCAACAGTTAAAATAGTATTTAATAACAACACTCCTTGTTTAGCCCAATGTGATAAACAACCATTAAAACAATAAGATTTACAAAGAGACAAATCACACATTAATTCTTTATAAATATTTTTTAAAGAACCAGGTATATTACAACCAGGACGTACAGAAAAAGATAATCCATGAGCTTGATTTTTATGATAATATGGATCCTGACCAATTATTACTACTTTTATATTATTAAAAGGCGTTAAATAAAAAGCATTAAATACATCATTTTTATCAGGATATACTACTTTTGTTATACGTTCTTTAGTAACTTTTAATAAAATGTTTGATAATATTTGTTTTTGATATGTAAATATTTTTTTCCAATTTATCACTAAATTTTCCATATTTTACTTTATAAAATTTATAATTATATACATTATAATATCTTAATATTAATCAAATTAATTGATTATATAGATTATATAATATAATACAAACTAGTAATTATTAAAATTTATACAAATCAAAAACTAAATTTCAAGAATATATAATAGTATTTTAAATAATTATTATATAAATCATTTCTATTTTTACTAATTATTATAATAAAAATTAAAAATATACAAAAGGGAAAATCATGACTTTAGTAACACAACATGCACCTAATTTTATTGCTCCTGCTATTTTAAAGGATGGTACTATCATCAATGAATTTAATTTAGAACAAGAAACAAAAAATAAGTTAGTAGTATTATTCTTTTGGCCTATGGATTTTACTTTTGTTTGTCCAACAGAAATTATTTCTTTTAACAAGTTATATAATGAATTTGAAAAACGTGAAACAAAAATAATTGGTATTTCACGTGATTCAGTATTTGTACATAATGCATGGAAAAATACACCTATAAAACAAGGTGGTATTGGTAAAATCCAATATACTATGATATCAGATATTACAGGAAAAATACAAAATTCTTATAATATTGCTCATCCAACCATAGGTATTGCATTAAGAGCATCTTTTTTAATTGATAAAAATAGAATTATTAGACATCAAGTAGTAAATGATTTACCTTTTGGTAGAAACATACAAGATATGATACGAATGATAGATGCAGTTACTTTCCATGAAAAACATGGTGATGTTTGTCCTGCAAATTGGGAGTCAGGTAAAGAAAGCATGACACCTTCTAATGCAGGATTAATGAAATATTTTCAGAATTATCAATCAGTATAATATTAATAAATAAACCAGCATAAAACTATTTTATTGCTGGTTTCAAAATATTTCATAAGTATTATTTAAATTTTTTTAAATAAAACTTTCGTCATCAATCATATCATCCATATCAGAATCTTGATACTCAACATATTCTAAATTACTATCATCAGGATTTATATGATTTGATAATTCTGAATCTATTAAATGATCTCTATCAGTTTCTGAAGAAACCATATTAGAATCTAAATATGATGTATTTAATAAATTATTTTCTATATTTTTTTCAGATTGATCATGATTAAATAAATTAGTTAACATATTACCAGCTACCATACCACCTGCAACACCTACAGCAGTTTGAACAGCATTTCCTAAAAAACTGGATACTCCACCAAGCATGCTATTTTTAGTTGTACTATAATCCTTATTATCTGAAGAATAATATTTTCCCTTATTATCATTTCTATAATTAGAATTTATGTCATCTTTTTTAGTATTAAAAATATTATTACCTAATTTACTAGATAAAAATTCAGTATTTTTATTATTTCTATCATTTTGTGCGTTTTGCAATAACTTCACTTGATTATTTAATTTATGTATTATAGATTCTTGCACTAAAATAGTTTGAACCATATAATAAATCGAATTAACCTGTTTAGATGATAAATTATGAATAATTCTTTCTGCTTCCTGATCACGATTTGGTGTTTTATTTTCTGTATGCTTTAATCTAGAAAATAAATTTTCTATCATTGTCTTTTCTGTATCTTTCATATTAATCCTATATATTTAAATAATAATATTCATTATATATAATGTTATATACTACAACATATAAATATTTATACTTAATTAAAACAATATTATAAAATTAACAAATAAATAATATTTTTTTGTTCACCTAAAAATTCTATTGTGATACAATTTAATATTCAATACAAAAATAAATTACTTTAAAGAGAAATCATTGTATGAAGGACCTTGCTAGAGAAATCAAACAGGTCGATATTGAAACAGAATTAAAATCTTCCTATTTAGATTATGCTATGTCAGTTATTGTGGGTCGAGCTTTACCTGATGTTCGAGATGGATTAAAACCAGTACATCGTAGAATACTATTTGCTATGAAAATATTAAATAATGATTGGAATAAACCATACAAAAAATCGGCACGAGTTGTAGGTGATGTAATAGGAAAATATCATCCCCACGGAGATACAGCAGTATATGAAGCAATAGTAAGAATGGCTCAATCATTTTCTTTGAGATATACCTTAATAGAAGGACAAGGTAATTTTGGATCAGTTGACGGTGATGCTGCAGCTGCTATGAGATATACAGAAATTAGAATGTCAAAAATAGCGCATGAATTATTATATGATCTAGAAAAAAATACTGTTAAATTTTCTTATAATTATGATGAAACAGAAAAAATACCAGATATCCTTCCAACAAGAATACCAAATTTATTAATTAATGGATCTTCTGGAATAGCAGTAGGTATGGCTACAAATATTCCTCCACATAATTTAAATGAAGTAATTAATGCATGTTTAGCATATATTAATAATAAAAAAATTTCATTGAAAGAATTAATGCAATATATACCTGGACCTGATTTTCCAACATCTGGTATAATTAATGGGAAACAAGGTATTGAAAATGCATATCGCACAGGAAAGGGTAAAATTTATATTCGATCTAGACATAAAATAGAAGTACATCCTAAAAGTCGACGAGAATCAATTATAATTTATGAAATTCCATATCAAGTAAACAAATCAAAATTAATTGAAAAAATTGCAGAATTAGTAAAAAATAAAAAAATCGAAGGAATACACGCTCTACGAGATGAATCTGATCAAGATGGTATGCGAATTGTTATAGAAACTAAAAAAAATACAATTATAGAAATATTATTAAATCAACTATATATATTAACACCTATGCAGATTTCTTTTGGTATTAACATGGTAGCATTATATCATGGACAACCAAAAACCATGTCTTTAAAAAATATTTTAAAATGTTTTTTATCACATCGTAAAAATGTCATTACCCGTCGAAGTATATTTGAACTCAATAAAACACGTAAAAAAGCACATATGCTACAAGGGTTAACTGTCGCATTAACAAATATTGATAAAATTATTCAATTAATTAAAACATCTAATAAAACAAAATATGCAACAACTATGTTACTAAATCAAGAATGGGAAATTACTGAAAAAATATCTAACATTATTAATTTAAAAAATATGCAATTGTTGAATATACACAAAAAAAATCACAATTTTGAAAATAAAAAATATCAATTTACAAAACAACAAGTACAATCTATTCTTGAACTAAAATTAAATAAATTAACTAATTTAGAATATAAAAAAATACTACAAGAATACAATACATTAATAAAAAAAATAAAATCATTATTATATATTTTAAATAATAATAACAATATGATTCAAGTCATTAAAACAGAATTAGAAACTATCCAAAATAATTTTGGAGATATAAGAAAAACTGAAATTCAAAATAATGATCTTGATTTTAATATTGAAGATATTATTACAAAAGAAGATGTAGTAGTTACATTATCTCATTCAGGATATGTAAAATATCAACCATTATCAGATTATGAAGCACAACATAGAGGAGGAAAAGGAAGATCAGCAGCTAAAACTAAAGAAGAAGATTGTATTGAAACTTTACTAATTACAAATACGCATGATACTATTTTATGTTTTTCTAATAAAGGAATATTATATAGAATTAAAGTATATCAACTTCCAGAAGCTAGTAGACATGCACGAGGCACACCTATTATTAATTTAATACCATTAAATAAAAAAGAAAGAATTACTGCAATACTAAATTTTAATACATTTGAAAATAATACAAATGTTTTTATGTCTACTTCACAAGGTATAGTAAAAAAAACTTCTTTAAGTGTATTTAAAAAACCACGTTCTACCGGAATAATTGCAATTAATTTACGAAATAATGATGAATTAATTGGAGCTTCATTAACTACTGGTAAAAATAATATTATGTTATTCAGCCAAAAAGGGAAAGTAGTACACTTTCCAGAAAAAGAAGTTCGAAAAATGGGAAGAACTGCATCTGGAGTAAGAGGTATAAAAATTGATAAAGATGATAAAGTTGTATCTTTATTAGTACCTCAAAAAAATGGAGAAATTTTAACTGTAACAGAACATGGATATGGTAAACGAACAAAAATTATACAATTTCCAATTAAATCAAGGGCTACTAAAGGAATAAGATCTATTAAAATAACAAAAAAAAATAGTATTATGATTAGCGCTATAGAAGTCAATGAAAATGACCAAATTATTATCATTACTGACGCAGGCACTTTAGTACGAACAAGAGTATCTGAAATAAGAACATTAGGAAGAAATACACAAGGTGTTATTTTAATTAGAACTTCTAAACAAGAAAAAGTTGTAGCATTACAAAAAATTTCTCAAAACAATAAATATATTCAATAAATATTAATTAATATTGTATACATTTAAAATATTATAAAAAATATAAATAGAATATAATTTTTTTATATAACATTAAATTTTCGGTTATTTAACATGAATCAACCTTTATTAGTAACAAAAAGAAATGGTAAGAAAGAAAATATTAATTTTAAAAAAATTAATAAAATATTAACATTAGCATCAAAAAAATTAAAAAATATTTCTATATCTCAAATCGAATCAAATTCTAAAATACAATTTTACAATAACATAAAAACTGTAAAAATTCATGAAATTATAATTAAATGTTCTGCAGATTTAATATCTAAAAAAACACCTAATTATCAATATTTAGCAGCACGATTATCTATTTTTTATCTCCGAAAAGAAGCATATGGACAATTTCAACCTCCTACATTATATCAACATATAAAAAATATGGTCAAACTTAAAAAATATGATGCACACCTTCTTCATAGTTATTCTAAACAAGAATATGACCATATGGATTCTTTTATAAATCATAATCGAGATATGAATTTTTCATATGCAGCAGTAAAACAATTAGAAGGAAAATATCTCATTAAAAATAGAATTACTGGAAAAATCTACGAAAGCGCACAATTTCTATATATTCTTATTGCAGCATGTTTATTTTCAAAATACCCTAAATCTAATAGAATGAAATATGTAAAAAATTTTTATAATGCTATATCTACTTTTAAAATTTCGTTACCTACACCAATTATGTCTGGCGTTCGTACCCCAACGCGTCAATTTAGTTCTTGTGTTTTAATTGAATGTGCAGATAGTTTAAATTCAATCAATGCTACTTCAAGTGCTATTATAAAATACATATCACAAAGAGCTGGAATTGGAATAAATGTTGGGCAAATAAGAGCTATTGGTAGTGCTATTCGCAATGGAGAAAATTTTCATACAGGATGTATACCATTTTTCAAACATTTTCAAACAGCAGTAAAATCCTGTTCACAAGGAGGAATCAGAGGAGGATCAGCAACTTTATTTTATCCAATATGGCATCTAGAAGTAGAAAGTTTAATTGTTTTAAAAAATAATAGAGGAATAGAAGAAAATAGAGTACGACATGTTGACTACGGTATACAAATAAATGAATTAATGTATTCAAGAATGTTATCTCAGGAGTATATTACATTATTTAGTCCATCAGATGTTCCAAAATTATATAAGTATTTTTTTTCTAATCAAAAAAAATTTAAAAAATTATATATAAAATATGAAAATGATAAAAATATAAGAAAAAAAAAAGTTAAAGCTATAGATTTATTTACATTAATTATGCAAGAAAGAACATCAACAGGAAGAATCTATATACAAAATGTTGATCATTGTAATTCACATAGTGCGTTTAATCCTAACATTGCTCCCATCAAACAATCTAATTTATGTTTAGAAATTACCTTACCTACATCTCCAATTCACGATATTTATGATCAAAAAGCTGAAATAGCTTTATGTACATTATCTGCATTTAATTTAGGTGCTATTAAACATTTAGAAGAATTAAAAGAATTATCTGACTTAATAGTAAGAGCTTTAGATGCAGTAATTGATTATCAAAAATATCCTATTTTTGCAGCTGAAAAAGGTGCAAAAAAAAGACGATCATTAGGTATTGGAGTAATTAATTTTGCATATTATTTAGCAAAAAATAATGTTCGATATTCCGATGGAAGTGCAAATAATCTAACACATAAAACTTTTGAATACATTCAATATTATTTATTACTTGCATCCTGCAATTTAGCAAAAGAAAAAGGACCTTGTGATTGGTTTAATCAAACAAATTATTATCAAGGTATATTACCTATTGATACTTATAAAAAACATATTGACTCTATATGTCATGAGCCATTACATTTAGATTGGAAAAAAATAAAAAACAAAATTAAAAAATATGGATTAAGAAATTCTACTCTATCAGCAATTATGCCATCAGAAACATCTTCACAAATTTCTAATGCTACAAATGGTATTGAACCACCTAGAAGCTGTATCACAATAAAAGCCTCAAAAGATGGTATGTTAAAACAAGTAATTCCAGAATATGAGAAATTAAAATCAAAATATGAATTTTTATGGGATATACCTAATAATATTGGATACTTAAGATTAGTAGGTATTATGCAAAAATTTATTGATCAATCAATATCTACAAATACTAATTATGACCCTAAAAAATTCCCAAATAATAAAATACCTATGAAAATTCTCTTACAAGATTTATTGATTTCTTATCAATTAGGATTAAAAACATTATATTATCAAAATACTCGAGATAGTTTTAAAGACCATAATAAATATCAAAATTTCAATGATAATGATGATTTTCACTGTTCAGGCGGTTCCTGTATACTTTAAACATAGGTATAAACATGTCATATACAACTTTTTCTAAAAAAAAAAACAATCAATTAAAAGAACCCATGTTTTTTGGACAATCTGTCAATATAGCTAGATATGATCAACAAAAATATAAAATTTTTGAACAATTAATAGAAAAACAATTATCATTTTTTTGGCGACCAGAAGAAATAGATTTATCTAAAGATCGTATTGATTTTCAACAATTAAAAGAACATGAAAAACATATTTTTATTAGTAACTTACAATATCAAACATTATTAGATTCTATTCAAGGTCGTAGTCCAAATATAGCTTTTTTACCTATTATTTCTATTCCTGAATTAGAAACATGGATAGAAACATGGTCTTTTTCTGAAACTATTCATTCAAGATCATATACACACATTATTCGAAATATTGTAAATAATCCTTCAGTAATATTTGATAATATAATTTCTAACAGCAATATCTGTAATCGAGCCAAGGATATATCCCAATATTATGATACTTTAATAACTATGACAGGATATTGGCATTTATTTGGATCAGGAAATTATAAAATAAAAGATAATAAAAATATTAAAATAAATCTTAAATCACTTAAAAAAGCATTATATTTATGTCTAATTAATATTAATGTTCTTGAAGCAATTCGGTTTTATGTTAGTTTTGCTTGTTCTTTTGCATTTGCAGAATCTGAATTAATGGAAGGTAATGCAAAAATCATTAGATTAATTGCAAGAGATGAAGCCTTACATCTTACAGGTACTCAACACATTATAAATATCTTAAAAAATCACGAAAATGATAAAGATATGATTCAAATTATTAATAATTCTAAAGAAGAATCAATGAATTTGTTTATACAAGCTGCACAACAAGAAAAACAATGGGCTGAATATTTATTTAAAGATGGATCTATATTAGGGTTAAATAAAAATATTCTATGGAAATATATAGAGTACATTACTAATATGAGAATGCAAGCTATTAATTTACCCATTGTTTTCAAGAAACAAAAAAACCCTATTCCATGGATTAATAATTGGTTAATGTCAGATAATGTACAAATAGCTCCTCAAGAAGTAGAAAACAGTTCATACTTAATAGGACAAATAGATGCTGAAATAAAAAAAGATGAATTTAAACATTTTAAATTATAATAAAAAACATTATATTATTACAATATATAATAAAAAATATAAAATTAATAAAAAATATAAAAAACATTCATTATTAGAAATATTAAAATTAAATCACATTAATATAATTTATCAATGTCAAAAAGGATACTGTGGAACATGTCGAGTAAAATTAATCAAAGGAAAAATTAAATATTTTAATAATAATTTTATTGCTTTTCTAAACCCAGGAGAAATTTTATCTTGCTATTGTACAATAAGTAGTGATATTGAAATTTCTATATAAATAAAATATTTTATAGATTTAAATAATTACTATCTTCATAGAATATTCTTTTGATTAGATTGAATTGCAGTTACTGCAATTGTGTAAACAATATCATTAATAGATGCGCCTCGAGATAAATCATTTATCGGTCTTGTTAAACCTTGTAAAATAGGACCTATTGAATTAATTTTCGAAGATTGTTGAACAGCTTTATATGTAATATTACCAGAATTTAAATCAGGAAAAATTAATACTGTAGCACTACCTAATAAAGGAGATACTGGAGATTTAATATATGCAATTGATTTATTTATTGATGCATCATATTGAATCGGACCATCAACAATTAAATCAGGTCTTTTCTTTCTAATTAATAAAGTAGCTTTTCTTACTTTTTCGACTGTTACTCCTTGACTTGACAAACCAGTCGAATAAGAAAGCATGGCAATTCTAGGTTCTATACCAAAATGTTTAGATAAATCTGCGGCTTGAATAGCTATTTCAGATAACTGTTGAGCATTTGGGTTTATATTAATTGCACAATCTCCATATACTAATACATAATCTTTTAATAACATAAAGAAAACTGAAGAAACTAAAGAAATATTTTCTTTTTTATTAGTTCCAATAATCTGAAACGCAGACCGTAATACATCAAAACTAGTATACTTTACTCCACATACTACTCCATCTACTTCACCAGAATGTAACATTAAAGACCCTAAAACTATATTACTATGATAAATACTTGATTTTGCTAAATCCTGAGTTATACCCTTTTTATAACGTAATTGCATGAATCTAGTAATATAATGAGAATATATATATATAGGATCAATAATATTAATATTTTTTGATAAAATAATATTATTTGATAATGCAATTTGATGTATTTCATAAATATTTCCTAATAATATACATCTAGCAATCCTTAATTTATGAACTATAGACGCAGCTTGAATAATACGAATTTCACTTCCTTCAGGTAACAAAATACATTTATTAATTTTTCTAGCATGTATTTTTAAATGGTGTATAAATGAAGTAGATGATATATAATTAGCATTTTGAGTATTTAATTTCTTAGATAAAATATACTTTTTATTAAAAAAATTAGCAATATAATTATTTGATTGTTTTATTTGACTATAATTATATTCTAAAATACTTAAATTAAATCCTGTAATAATATATCTAATAACATTAATATTTAATAAAGTATAAAAAATAGAAATTTTTAATTTTTTAATCTTTCTCAAACAACTGCATTGAAATTGATTAATATTTATTACATTAGTTAATAATACAGCATAAAAATTTAAATAATCTAATTTTTTATTTATAATATGTATAAATTTTTTTAAAAAAATATCATATGGAATAATAATAATTGAACGAGAATAATCTATTTTATAATCAAAAACTAAATCATTATATAATATAAATAATTTCACTAAATTAACATTAAAATTTATTTTTACAATTTTATGAACTTGAAAAGATTGAAACATTTTAATAATTGGAAAAAATACTAAATCTTTATTCCATAAAATATTACCTATAATTGGTATATGATTAGTATTTTCAAATTCATTTTTATATATCTTATTTTTTTTAATATTTTTTATATATATTTCTTGATAATTTAAAAAAATATTATTAATTATAATTCCTAAGATATTGCTTTTAATTTTTAAATTTTTTATTTTATTTAAAAAAAAATCTATATTATAAGATTTATCATTAGATAATATAAAAATTATATCAGAATTTATATGATATGCTAAATCTAAATTTAAATGATGAATACTATTATATTCTGAATTATTACTTTTTATACCTTCAATTAATAAAATATCATAATATTTTTTATAATTTAAATATAAAGATATACTTTTTTTTAATAAATATTTTTTTTTTAATTTTTCTAAAATAAAAAATTTCTGATTTATATTGCTTGAGTTAATAAAAGGAGTTGAAAAATACTTATTTAAAATAAAACTAGTATCATCAAGATTGATAGGAGAAACACGTGATTCGTAAAATGGTTTAAAAAATACAATATCTAATTTTAATTTTTCAAAAAAATCAATTAAACCTAAACTAATAGTGGTTAAACCAATATTTTTTGAAACCGGAATTAACATTATAGTACGTTTCACAAAAACCTATATTGTAAATGAATGAATACATTTTTTTAATATATCACTTTAGTAAATAATAATAAATTATTACATTATCTAAACATCTTAATTGTTTCTTGAGCTATAATTAATTCTTCATTGGTAGGAATAACAAGTACTGGAGTAGTATTTTTTTTATTAATAAATCCATATTTCCCGGATTTTATAGATTCATTTAATGCAATATCTAATTGAACTCCAATTAATGATAATTTTAAAATTGTTAATCTTCTCACTAAAACAGAATTTTCACCAATACCCCCAGTGAAAACAATAGCATCTAATCGACCATTTAATAATGTAGTATAAGAAGCAATATATTTCGATAATCTATGACAAAAAACATTAACAGAACGTTGAGATTCTTTATTATGATAATATTTTTTTTCAATATAACGAAAATCACTAGTAATACCATTACTTAATCCTAAAATACCAGATTTTTTTATTAAAACTTCCTGAATATCATCTAAATTCATACCAATTATTTTATGCATAAAAAATATTATAGAAGAATCTAAATCGCCACTTCTTGTTCCCATAACTAATCCTTCCGTGGGAGTAAAACCCATTGAAGTATCTATACACACACCATTTACAATTACAGAGACTGATGATCCACTACCTAAATGACAAGTAATAATATTTAAAGTATTAAATTCTTTTTTTAATATTTCAGATGTTACTTGAGAAACATAAAGATGACTCATTCCATGAGCACCATAACGTCTAATTCCAAAATTTAAATAAAAATTGTATGGAATAGCATACAAATAAGATTCTTCTGGCATACTTCGAAAAAAAGAAGTATCTAAAACAGCTACATTTCTTTTAGATAAATGAGGAAAATATTTTAAAGAAGCTTGTATGCCTAATAAATTAACCGGATTATGTAACGGAGCATAAATAATACTTTCTTTAATTTTTTTAATAATACTATTATTAATAATGACTGTTTTTTTTAATTCCTTTCCACCATGAACAACTCGATGTCCTATAGCTTGCACATTATCAATAATCTGTTTATGTATAAAAAAAATATTATTAATAATAAAATTTAAAGCTTCGAGATGAGATATATTATTACCAATTATTTTATAATTTTTACATGTTTTATGATACCATGTAATAGAAGATTGAGGTAAATGTAAACATTCAACTATACCAAATAAATATTTTACTTGAGTATCAGGATTTAAAATAGAAAACTTTAATGAAGAACTTCCAAAATTAAATACTAAAACTAAATTATTCAACATAATTATCCCTGTATTAATTTTCTCATTAATACTAATTGGAGTAAAAACACAATATCATTCATTTAATTTATATTAAAAATAAATAGCTATATTATTAATATATTAAAATACAATATAAATAATTAAAAATTTAAAATATTTTTTTTCCCACAGTAATACGATGATATCCATGATAATCATTATAAGACATGATATTGAAAAAATTATATTTCTTGAATAAATAAGAAACTATTTTTTTTTGCTTCCAACCATGTTCAATTAATAACCAACCATTACAAAATAAATAATAATAAGAATGTTTAATGATATATTTAATATCTAATAATCCATGATGCTTCGAAACTAATGCTTTCATAGGTTCAAATTGGCAATCTTTATTAATATATATCATATCTTTTTTATTAATATAAGGAGGATTACTTACTATAATATTAAATCTACGACGAATTAAAGAAAACCAATTACTATGATAAAAATAAGCATTATCTAAATTTAAAATCTTAGCATTTTTTTTAGATAATATAACAGATCGTTTTACATAATCTACACCAATAACATTACAGTAAGGTTTTTCAAATGCTACAGATAAAGATATAGCACCAGATCCGCATCCTAAATCTAAAACACTATCATATAAATTTATTCGATTTAAAATCTCTTGTACTAAAATTTCAGTATCTTGACGAGGTATTAAAACATGTCTAGATACTGTTAACGAAAAAGACCAAAACTCTTTCTTTTTTATAATATAAGCAATTGGTTCACAATTTATTCTACGTTTTACTAAAATATTTAATTTATAAATTTCTAAAATACTTAGTATAATATAATCAAAAATATTAACCCATATCTTAGGTTGTTTAACAACTTGACTTATTAAAATTTCAGAATCTAATTTAGATGTATTAAAACAATACAATAATTTAGATACGTATTCTAACCAAAACTGAATTTTCATAATAATATATATTATTTACAATATGATAAAAGATCAGCATGATATTCTTGAATTATTGGTTCTATTAAAATATCTAAATTTCCATTTAATATATCATCTAAACAATATAAAGTTAAATTAATACGATGATCAGTAATACGATTCTGTGGAAAATTATATGTTCTGTTACGATCTGATCTATCTCCGCTACCTAATAAGTTACGACGGATAAAAGCACTTTCTTTATTTCTCTTAGCTATTTCATGAGCATGAATTCGAGAAGACAAAATTGATAAAGCTTTTGCTTTATTTTTATGTTGAGATCGTTCATCTTGACATTCTACTACAGTTCCTGTAGGAATATGTGTTATTCGAATAGCCGAATCAGTTGTATTTACATGTTGACCACCTGCACCAGAAGATCTAAATGTATCAATTTTTAAATCATTAGAACAAATTTTAATACTTTCAGATTGTAAGACTTCTGGAATTACAGCAACCGTACAAGTCGATGTATGAACTCTACCTTGAGATTCTGTTTGTGGAATACGTTGAACACGATGACCTCCTGATTCAAATTTTAATCGACCACACACCCCTAAACCAGTAACTTTAAGAATCACCTCTTTAAAACCACCCTTTTCGCCTTCATGAGAATTCATAATTTCTGTATTCCAGTGACAATTTTCTGCATATCGGCCATACATCCGAAATAAATCACCAGCAAAAATTGATGCTTCATCACCTCCAGTAGCCGCTCTAATTTCAATAAAACAACTTTTTTTATCATTTGGATCTTTCGGTAACAACATGCTTTTTATTTTTTTTTCTAAATTTTTTTTTTTAAATCGAAAAGATTTTAATTCTTCTTCTGCTATACTAAATATTTCAGAATCATGTAATAATTGTGACGTTAATTTTATATCCTTATATATTTTTTTCCATTTTAAAAAGTATTTCATTAAACCTGATAATTTTAAATATTCTTTAGATAAATCTCTAAATCTTGCTTTATTAGCAGTTAACTTTGAATTAGTCAACATCATTTCAATATTTTTAAATTTCTGATATAATTTTTCTAACTTTTTAATAATAGAACCATTCATGTCATATACTCCAAAAATATCTCAGTAATAATAAATATATTTAATATATGTTGACATGATATTATAATAATACATTATGATAATAATATATATTTAAAACAACCATATAGTAATAGTAAATTGAATATTATATCTTAATGAAATTAATATAACGCATCATGATAATAAATTAATAAAATAGAAATATGATAAAACAATTTTTATTTATTTAACTAGGAAATATCTATGCTTAATATGAAAATCTTTTCTGGAAATTCAATACCACAACTATCTCAATTAATTGCTAAAAAATTATATAGTAATTTAGGTAATGCAACAGTTGGACGTTTTAGTGATGGAGAAATTAGTGTACAAATTAATGAAAATGTTAGAGGAGATGATATTTTTATTATACAATCAACATGTTCTCCAACAAATGATAATATTATAGAATTAGCTATTATTATCGATGCATTAAGACGAGCATCTGCTGGACGCATTACAGCAGTCATTCCATATTTTGGTTATTCTAGACAAGATAGAAGAGTAAGATCTGCTCGAGTTCCAATTACATCAAAAATAATTGCAGATTTTTTATCTAATGTAGGAATTGACCGTATTTTAACAGTTGATTTACATTCTGAACAAATACAAGGTTTTTTCAATGTTCCAGTAGATAATGTTTTTAGTAGTTTTATTATATTAGAAGATATACTAAAAAATAATTTAAAAAATCCCATAATTGTTTCACCAGATATTGGTGGTGTTATGCGATCTAGAGCAATTGCAAAATTATTAAATGATACTGATATGGCAATTATTGATAAAAGAAGACCGAAATCTAATATAACACAAGTAATGCATATTATCGGTGATGTATCAGGAAGAGATTGTATTTTAATCGATGATATAGTGGATACAGGAGGTACATTATGTAATGCAGCTACAGCATTAAAAAAAAATGGAGCAAATCGAGTTTTAGCATATGCAACACATCCTATTTTTTCTGGTAATGCTTTAGAAAATATTAAAAAATCAAATATTGATGAAATTATTGTATGTGACACTATTCCTTTATCAAGAAATATGCAATTACAAAAAAAAGTTCGTACTTTAACGCTTTCCAAAATGTTAGCAGAAGCTATTCGACGTATTAATAATGAAGAATCTATTTCAGCTATGTTTGAATATCAAAAATGTATTAAAACATATTTAAAATCATAATTCTTATAATATAATAAAATTATTGCAATATTTATAATTCTAAATATTACAATTTTATAATATAATATTTTTGATATTATTTTGATTTTTAATAAACAAAATCGTTTCTGAAACTAAAAAAAATGAACCAAATATTAAAATGATATCTACTAATTTAACAGTTTTCATTATTTTTTGAAAAGCATGCTGAACATTACGACATAATATTGCTGTATGAGGTAAGTAAGATTTTAAAATATGTATATTAACACTTCTTTTCGTTTGTAATGGAACATAAAACCAATAATCAATAATATCTAATAAAGGATAAATTGTATTTTTAACATCTTTATCAGATACCATACCTATAATACTGTATATTTTAAAATTCTGATTATTCTTTAATAATATTAACTGTTTTAATTGTTTATATAAAAAAATAGCAGCATGAGGATTATGTGCAACATCTACAATTACATGAGGATTTGTTAAAATTGTTTGAAAACGACCAGGTAAAAAAACTTTTTTTATAGATGTTTTCAATACTTTCTCATGTATAATAAACTTCGATACTCTTAAAGCAGATACTGCAATAGCAGTACTGGATAATGAAACTTTTGGAATTGGTAATTGATATAATCCTCCATATCTATCATAAAAATGCCAATTATCAGATATTTTTATCCAATTCCATTCATATAATAATCTATTTAATTGAGTACCTAAACGATCTGATATTTGATATATTGTTTTTGGAATATTATAAGTTCCTATAATTGCATTAATATTTTTTCTAAAAATACCAGCTTTTTCTAAACCAATACTATTTCTATCATACCCTAATAAATGCATATGATCTAATTCTACATTTGTAATAATAGCTACACTAGGATCTAAAATATTAGTAGCATCCAACCTACCTCCAATACCTACTTCTAAAATAATTATATCTAAATTTTGTTGTTTAAATATTAATAAAGCAGATAAGGTAACAAATTCAAAAAAAGTTAATAAAGTATTTTTACGTGCTAATTCTATAGCATGAAATATAGTAGTATGTATAATATCATCTTTTACATAATTTCCATTTATTCGAATACGTTCATAATAATTTATTAAATGAGGAGAAGTATATAATCCTACTGTATATCCTGAGTTTAATAAAATTTTTTCTAACATATAACAAGTACTACTTTTTCCATTAGTTCCTGATACTGTAAATAAAAAAGATGAAAAATTAAGTACACCTAATTTTTTTGCTACTTTAGTAATACGACACATTGAAAAATGATTGCATACAGGATATATTGTTTCAATGTATGATAACCATATAGATAATGACGTATTCTGATTATATTTTTTTATATTCATAAAAATAGTAATCTCATTTAATGATACTAAAAAGTATTATCTAAATAAATTATATTTTACAATAAAATTATAGATTAAAAACAATAATAAAATTATGCTAAAAAAAATAGCAAAAAAACTACCCCAAATATATAAAAAATTATTTACTATCATTTTTATAGAAATAAGAATCATCATTAATGATATTAATGATTGTATATAATAAAATTTATTGATTATATGAATAATTATAAAATAAATAGAACGTAATCCTAAAATTGAAAAAAAATTTGATGTTATAATAATAAAAGGATCTTGAATTATAGAAAAAATAGCAGGAATACTATCTATAGAAAATACAATATCACTTAATTCAATCATTATTAAAGTAATTAATAAAGGAGTAACATATAATAAATTCTCTCGATAAACAAAAAATTTTTCTCCTTCTAATTGTGGAGTAATTCTTAAAAAAATCGTTATATATCTTAAAATTATATTTTTTTTAATACCCTGATTATCATTTGCATTAAGGAAAAACATTTCAATTCCAGTAAATAATAAAATTATACTAAATAAAAAGATTATCCATCCCCAATGTGAAAAAAAACAATATCCAATTAAAATTAAACTTCCTCGTAATATAAAAGCACCTAATATGCCAAATGATAAAACTGTTTTTTGTAATTGAATAGGAATATCAAAATACCGAAATAATAAAAACCATACAAAAATATTATCTATTGAAAATGATTGTTCAACACAATATCCTAACCAAAAAGATATGAAATTAGAATTAGCTACAGTAGTACTAATATAAAATTTACAATATATCCAAAAAAATAAAGAAAAACAACAAGTTACTAAAAACCAAAAAATAAAAAAACAATAAGACTGTTGTAATAAACTATATTTAAATAAATATTTTTTTTTTAAAAAAATATTAATATATATAGAAACTATAATAATACTAAAAAAACCTAAGTAAAGAATAATAGAATTAGTAGAATCCAAAATATACACCTTCCATTAAAGTAAATTATAAGAATTAATAATAGTTTTAAAGTATTTAAAAATTATTTTATATTAATTGATTATTAATATGTATAATATTAATTAATGCTTGAGGAAATATACCTAATAATATTATTGTTATAATAATTAAAAATATAAACATTTCTAAATTTTTATATAAATTAAAACTAATATGATGATTTAAATCACATTTGTTACTGCAAGAATAAAAATTTAATATAATTTTTAAATAATAATATATACCTAACCCAGAATTAATTAATATAACCATATTTATTAACCAATAATTTTTATATATTGATAAAAAAATAATATAAAATTTTGAAATAAATCCTAAAGTTAAAGGTATCCCTAAAATGGATAATATTAAAATAGTCATTTCAATTGTTAATATTGGTTTTTTCCAAAAAAAACCTTGATAGTAAAAAGAATTATTATTTTTTAAATTATATAAATTATTTGCAATACTTAATATACTTAACATACCTATATTAGAAAGTAAATAATTAATTAAATATATTATGGCTGATTCATTAGCTATACTATATTGTTCTACAAGTAATAATGTTATTATTACAAAACCCATATGTGCAATAGAAGAATATCCAATTAATTTTGTAATATTTTTTTGAAATACAGCATACATACTACCAAAAAATATTGAAAATACTGAAATATATTTTATAATTAAATATAATACTTGAGAATGATTATAAGGAAAATAAAAAAACAATTTAATTAATATACTAAAAACTGCTACCTTAATTATTGTAGTAAAATAAATTAAAATTAATGGAGAAATATTTTTATACATTTCAGGAATTAAAAAATGAAATGGGAAAATAGATAATTTAAAAAATAATGATATTAATAATATACCTAATCCAAATAATAAAATTTGATTGTTTTTATCATGATTTATTAAAAAAGAAATTTTGATATTATTAAAATTTAAATTTCCACATACAGAATATACTAAAACTACTCCAAACAACATAAGAATTGAAAACATACTGGATAATATTATATATTTTAATGCAATAATTAAAGATTTTTTTTGATTATAAGAATATTTTATTAAACCTATAATAGGTAATGACATTAATTCTATTCCAATAAAAAAAGAAATCATATGATTTGATGAAATTAATAATATTCCACCTAAAATAGACGCAAGAATTAATAAATAAAATTCTTCTTTATATGCAATCATATTATGTAAACAAAAGAAAGATAATATACTAATGCATAATCCAGAAAATAACAACATTGCAATATATACAATAGAATAAAAATTTATATATATTAATGATGTTATATAAATTGGAATAATTTTATATATTATTAGTAATGATAATAATGATATAATAAAACTTAAAAAAGTACATAAAAAAACAAAAACATGACTTCTATATAAAATAATAGATAGCATAATAATAGATATACTGATTATTAAAACTAAAAATGGAATTAATACAATGATTTGTTCAATAGGTATAAACATATTAATAAAAACCCTAAAATTTAGTTTAAAAAAAATAATATTATTCTATTAAAAATGAATAGTATTTAAAATATTTTTTGGAAATAATCCAAATAATATAATGCTTATAACTAAAAACATTATTGTCCAAAATTCATAATAATTAATTTGTGAACACATTTTATAATTAGTATTTATTAACGGTCCATAAAAAACTTTATGCATAATATTTAATGAATAAATCAAAGAAAATAATAATCCAAAAATTAATAAACAAGCTGTTTTAGGGAAAGTATTAAAAATTCCTATCAACATCATTATTTCACCAATAAAATTTGCTGTTCCAGGAATACTTAAATTAGAAAAAATAAAAAATAAAACAAATCCTGGTATCCAATTTATACATGATGATAATCCTCCCATTTTTAAAATATTATTTGTTTTAATACGAATATAAATTTGACTAAATAAAATAAATAAAGCTGATGTTGATAATCCACTAAAAATCATTTGTACAATAGCTCCTTTATATGCAATAGTATTTTGAGAATATATAGCAATTAATATAAATCCCATATGAGAAATAGAACTATATGAGATTATTTTTTTTATATTCTTTTCTGCATAAGCCATCCATGATCCATAAAAGATTGTAATAATACCTAATAATATAGCATAATATGCAAATTGAAACGAAGAATCTTTAAATATACTAATATTAAATCTTAATAATCCATAAGCACCTACTTTTACTAACATTCCAGATAAATCTACAGAACTAGAAATAGGAGAATATTTATGAACATCTGGTAACCAACCATGTAATGGAACAATTGGCATCTTTACCGCAAAAGCAATAAAAAAACCTAACATAATTAAAAATTCTAATACAGGATTTATATGAATTTTAATTAATTTATTATAATCAAATGTCCATATATGAGTATAATTATAATAAGTAAAAGACAATAATAAAATTGAAAATAACATAATTATACTAGATATTTGAGTATAAATTAAAAATTTATTAGCAACTATAATGCGATTTTCTTGACTATACTTATTATTACCCCAAAAAATAATTAAAAAATAAATTGGAATAAACATTATTTCCCAAAAACAAAAAAATAAAAAAAGATCAATACTTAATAAAGCACCAATAGTTCCGAGAATAATCCATAATAAATTAAAATAAAAAAAACCTTGATATTTTTTCACTTCATCCCAAGAACATAACACAGATATCATACCTAAAAAAGTTGATAAAACAACCATTAATATCGATAATCCATCTATTGCAAGATGAAATTTTATTCCAAATCTTGGTATCCAAGATATTATAAATTCTTCATTCCAGTGTGTATGTAATAATATAAAATGATTGAAATAAAAATATTTCAACCATAAAAAAATAGAAAAAATAAATAATATTACAGTAGTTATTAATGCAATCCAACGAGATATTTTAATATTTATATAATCTGATAACCAACATAATAAACTACCTAAAAATGGAATAATAATTAATACAGAAAGTAACATGTAATAAAATCCTATTGTATATTGTATTGATTTTGAATTATTAATATATAAAAACTAAAATAATTATTATGCATAATATAATTTATTAAAACTTTTGATTTATTATATATTATTTAAATATATATCATAATGGAAATTAACCCAATAATCATTAAAAAAATATACCCATTTAGCGACTGATTTTCAACATATAATAAACATATATTAATTTTTTTAAATATTAATAATATTATTTTGAAAATCATATTAAAATAATTAAAACGTAAAAATTGAATCATTTTAAGATATGGTTGAATAAACAATATTTTATACATATCAAAAATTCTTAAACCATTAAACAAAAGTTTAAAAATAAAAAACAAATATTTATTTTTCAATATTTTTTTTGTTATATTAGTATTTAAAATATAAAAATAATAAGATACCCCAACCCCTAAAATAATAACTAAACTTGAAAAATATTCTAAATATACCTTATCTAGATAAGTAGGCATAATCTCTGGAAATATACTTGATAAATTAGGTATAATACAAACTTCAAAACATGTAGAAAATAACATTAATATAGTTAATGGAAAAAAATGTATTAATCCTGTTGGTTTAATTATTTTGGAAGTATTTGATTTTGTATAAAAAATTATAAAAATAAAACGAAAAACATATATACTAGTTAAAAAAGAAGATAAAAGAGATAATATAAAAAATATATTAAAATGATATGAAAGCATATGAAACAAAATATTACCTTTACTATAAAATCCCGAAGTAAATATAGGAAATGCTGATAAAGAAGCCCCTCCAATTAAAAAACAAAAATATAAAAAAGATAATTTTTTTCTTAATTGATTTCCCATTTTAAAAATATTTTGTTTATAATTACATGTTATAATTAAAGAACCAGCAGATAAAAATAATAAAGCTTTAAAAATAGCATGAGTTATCAAATGTATAACAGAAGCACTCCAAGCACCAACACTTAATCCTAAAAACATATATCCAATCTGACTCATAGTAGAATATGCTAATATTTTTTTAATATCTTTCTGAACTAAAGCAGAAAAACTAGATAATAATAATGTTGATACACCTAATACACCTACTAAATATAAAATACTAGGCGTCAAAATAAATAAATCATGATTTCTTGCTATTAAGTATATTCCAGAAGTTACCATAGTTGCTGCATGAATTAAAGCTGAAACAGGAGTAGGACCAACCATAGCTTCAGGTAACCAAGTGTGTAAAGGAATTTGGGCTGATTTCCCAGCAGCACCAAGTAATAATAAGAAAGTAATCCAATTTAAAATCGATGTATATTTTATTAATCCAATTTTAATCAAAAATTGTATTTCATAAAAATTTAAAGTTTCATAATAAAAATATATCATTAATATAGCAAGAATAAGAAATAAATCACCTATTCTTGTCATAATAAGAGACTTAATTGCAGCAAATCCGACTTTTTTTTTAAAATAATAAAAATTAATCAATAAATATGAACAAATACTAACACCTTCCCACCCAACATACATTAAAATAAAATTATTTGCTAATACTAATAATAACATATTTGCTACAAATAAATTCATAAGAGCAAAAAATCTATTATTGCCTTCTTTATACTTCATATACCAAATAGAAAATATATAAATTAAAAATGAAATACAAATAATCATAACAACAAAAGATAAAGATAACATATCTAATAATAAACAAACACTAACTTTAAAATTTTTTAAATACCACCACACCCATAACTCATGAGAAAAAACATAGTATCCATTTATTGAAAATATAATCCATGTTAAAAAAATTGTTAACATAGATAAAAATATTGAACCCACACCTATTACTATTGTAAATTTTCGTGATAAAAATCTTTTAAAAAAAGATAAAACTAAAAAACTAATTAACGGAAATGTAATTATTAAATACATACTATTCATTCATGTATCTCACTTAATTCATCAATATTTAAAGTATTATTATTTCTCCGATAGCATTGCAATAATAACGATAAACTAATGCTAGCTTCTATAGCAGATAAAGTAATAGACAAAATATACATTATTTGTCCATCCACTTGATGCCAATAACTACTTGTAAATACAAAAGCTAAAGAAATAGCATTCATCATAATTTCTAAACTAATAAACATAAATAATAAATTTCTAAAAATTATTAATGATATTAAACCTATTAGAAATAATATAGAAGAGAATAATAAAGCGTAAAATAAAGAGATCATATTACTAATCCTTATTTTTATTTTTTAATAAAGATATTTTTTTTATTTTTTGATCATTTGTAATAATTAACACTATTATTAAAGCAGATAGTAATAATATTGAAGAAAATTCAACAACGAAAATATATGGTCCAAATAAATTAATTCCTAACACTTTTAAATTTATTTCTGATCGAATAATATATTTATTTTTAAAATATAATAACTTTTTCCAAATTAATAATAAAAAAATACAAAATAAAATTATTGGATAAACCCAATATAAAAAGTTATTTTTTTTTTTTTTAATTTGTTCATCTAAGTTAAACATCATAATTGAAAAAACAAATAATACTATAATAGCTCCAGCATAAATTATAATCTGTAGTGATCCTATAAAATATGATCCTAATAAAAAAAATATAGAAGATGTAGATAATATAGATGCAGAAAGATAAAATAAAGAATATATTACATTCTTTTGAAAAACACATAAAATAGTAAATATTAAAGTTAAAAATAAAAAAAAATAAAAAACTAATTCCATTATACATTATTCCTAAGGTAATAAATCTTTAATATTAATAGGTGTAACATTAATTTTATTATCTTTTTTTTCTTTTTTCTTAGTAAATACACCAGATTTTTTATAAAAATCATAATCTGGATATTTACCTGGACCAGAAATTAATAAATCACGTTTTTCAAAAACTAAATTTTTTCTTTTAAAATCACTTAATTCAAAATCTGGTATTAATTGAATTGCAGAAGTTGGACATGCTTCTTCACATAATCCACAAAAAATACAACGTGAAAAATTAATTCTAAAAAATTTTGCAAACCAACGACCTGATTTTGTTTGAGATTTTTGTAATGATATACAACCTACAGGACACACAACAGAACATAAATTACATGCTACACAACGTTCTTCACCATTTTTATTTTTTGTTAATACAACTCTACCACGATATCGCGGAGCAAGATAAATAGGTTTATCTGGATATAAACGGGTTTCACGTTTTTCAAACATATGTCGAGCGGTTAATAAAATACTTCTAATTTGTGTAAAAAACCCTAAAATAATATTTTTTAAATACATAAACTTTTAACCTATATATAATAATATAAAAGCAGTAATAATTAAATTTAACAATGTAATTGGAAGACAAATTTTCCATCCAAAATATAATATTTGATCGTACCTAGGTCTAGGAATAGAAGCTCTAATTAATATAAAAAAAAATATGCATAAAAAAGTTTTAAAAAAAAACCACATACCATTAACTACAAATGGACCACTCCATCCACCTAAAAATAATATTGTAATTAAAGAAGATACAGTAATAATAGAAATATATTGACCAATAAAAAATAAACCAAACTTCATACCAGAATATTCAATATGATATCCATCAGCTAATTCTTGTTCAGCTTCTGGTTGATCAAAAGGATGACGATGACATAAAGCTAAACCAGAAATTAAAAAAGTTAAAAATCCAAAAAATTGAGGAATAATATTCCAAGTAATACTTTGAGAATTAACAATATCAATTAAATTAAAAGACTCAGATTTAGCTACAACACCCAATATTGATAATCCTAAAAATACTTCATAACTTAACGTTTGTGCCACTGATCGTATTGCACCTAATAAAGCGTATTTATTATTACTGGACCAACCAGCAAATAAAATTGAATATATTGAAAAAGAAGCCATCATTAAAAAAAAAAGAATACCTATATTTAAATTAATAATAAAAATATGACTATTAATAGGAATAATAGCTATAACTAGTAATAATGCAATAAATGAAATAATCGGAGCTATATTAAAAATAAAAGATCTACTAAAAGATGGAACCCAATCTTCTTTAAATAAAATTTTCACCATATCAGCAAACAATTGTAATAATCCAAAATAACCAACTCGATTAGGTCCATATCTATTTTGAAACAATCCTAATAATCGACGCTCAAAAAAACTCAACATAGCACCAAATAATACAATAAAAAATACATTAATTATTATTGAAATATAACAATGGATAATTTGAATAACATTTATTAATGAAAGTATCATATGTAATTTATATTATACCTCTTATTTTCTTAATTCTTTGACCTATTAAGGAACGAGGTAAACCAGGCATACCTATAGGTAATCCTATATGATAATTTTTTAATTTTTCAGAAAATTTAATAAAATATTGAAATGATTTTCCTGAATAAAAAAATTCAATTCGTTTTTTTTGATTCAATTCTTTTTTATGATATATACTAATTAAAGCATAAATTTTATTACATTTTTTATTTATTTCAGGAGATTGATAACTCATTTCTTCACTTCCAAATAATAAATAATAAGGAATAATACACCATTTTTTTTTTATATTTATAATAAAATTATTAAATGTTTGATTTAAAAAATATTTAGAATCTTGATTATGTAATGGAAATAATCGAATTCCAGAATTAAAATTTAATTTATTCAATTCATACTTATTCCATAATTGTGTTGAATTCCAACCAGGAGACCAAATAAAAGGAATATATTTAGAATATTTTTCTGAATTTTGATTACCTTCCATAGAAAAAGAAAACATAGTATCATTATCACTTTTTTGCTTTGGTTCATGTATATTTTTATTAGTATTAATAGCCGTTCTACTACTAGCTCTATGAGGAAACCTAGCAATCTTCTGTCCATAAATTCTAAAATCTGAATTTGGAGCCAGATCTTTTATTTTTTTAAAAATATCAATATCTTTTGTATATTCTTGAATAACAGTATCTAAATGAATAGAATTAGAAACTTGAATATTATGCGTTTGAAAATAAATTTTATATAACCACTTCCACCCTTCTAAAATAAATGATGAATTATCATATATAATAGGATTAAAAGTAGAGAAAAACCTTTGTGCCCTACCTTCATAATTAATAACAGTACCTGAACTTTCAGAAAAATTAGATAATGGAAAAAATAAAGTACTTTTATTTATTATTTTACTTCTTTGATGATCGAAAACTATAATATTTTTTACTTTTTCTAAAACAGCATCTATTATCTCTGGAGATATATTACGGTATAAATTATTTTCTAAAACAATTAATGTATCGACTTTTTTATTAATACATTTATTTAACGCAACTTCTATAGACATATGAGATAATAACCCAACTCCAATACTATTAACTGATGGAGTTAATAAAACTAATCCAACATTTTTATGTATATTTTGTAATCCTTTAGCTATATTCACCGATGATTGAATTAAACTTAAACTACCAGAATGAGAACCAGAAATAATTAATGGTTTTTTACCAGACATTAATGCATTCACAATAATAGAAACTGTTTTTTCCAGGGATACAGTAAAATCATTAAAATTTTGTTTAATATTATTAATTTTATCTGAAATAGCAAGGGCTAATATTTCTTGTTCCTGAATAGAACCATAATAATTAAATTGAGAAATATCATCTAATTTTGTTTCATGAGTATGTAAAATATATACACATTTTTTATTACTATCAGAAATATTTAACATAGCAGCACTATGCCATTTCGGAGTATTTCTATAATGTACATTATTAATTCGACTATTTCTTTTTGATGCTTGTCGAACAGATAACGCGACCATTGCAGCGGTTTGTGTTATATCTTCACCTATAATTAAAATAATATCATATGCTTCTATTTCTTGTAATGTAGGAATATAAATTCCACTATTTTTTAAAATATCTATAATTAATTTTACACAATTGTGATCAATATTAGACATACCACTAGAAAAATTTTTTTCTCCAACTAATTTTTTTAAAGAAAAATTATTTTCTATACTAGATCTAATAGATCCAATACCAATCACTCGATTAGAAGTTTTTAATATATTTGATGCTAATTTAATAATATTATTTTTTTTTAAAAATTTTCTACCATTATCATCATTCATAAAAGGTTGTTTATATCGATTATTTAGATTTACATAACTATGTCCAAAACGACCTAGATCACATAAAAAATAACGATTAATATCATGATGATATCGATTTTCTATTTTATTTAATTTCCCATATCTTTCTCCAATCATTATATTACAACCAACACTACAATGTTGACATATACTAGGAGAATATTGTAAATCCCATTTTCGATTATAATTTTTAGAATATACTTTATCTGTAAATACTCCTGTTGGACATACTTCAACTAAATTACCTGAATATTCACTTTCTAATGATCCATCTTGAAAACGTCCAAAATAAACATTATTACTAATACCATATGCTCCAAAATCAGTACCATCCGCATAATCTTTATAATATCTTACACAACGATAACAACTAATACAACGATTCATTTGATGTGATATAAAACTTCCTAAATATTGATTTCGATGTGTACGTTTAGGAAATCGATAACGACGAAAGTTATGTTTTGTCATAATTGTCATATCTTGTAAATGACAACTTCCACCTTCCTCACATATTGGACAATCATGAGGATGATTTGTCATTAATAATTCAATAATACCTTTCTGATGTTTTTGAACTTCTACATCAATAGTAGAAATTATTGTATTATTTAATACAGGTAACATACATGACATAACTATTTTACCTGTATGATCATGAAAATTATTATATTGCCTTACAGTACATAAACGACATGATCCAACACTACCTAATGCTGGATGCCAACAAAAATAAGGTATATCTATATTTAACGATAAACATGCTTGTAATACATTTTGAGATGAATCTACATGATATTTATTGCTATCAATATATATTATAGCCATAATTTGATACTCCAAAAAACAATATATAATATATTAAGCTATTATATTTTAAAAATTTAACTACATTATAAAAATATTAAAAATTAAGTTTAAATAAATTTGATTGAATACCTAAAATGTTTTCTGAAATATCTCCTGTTTTTTTTAAATCTATCCCTTTCTCAAATTCAGATCTAAATAATTTTATAGCACTTTGTAAAGGTTCTACAGCTCCAGGAGCATGCGCACAAACAGTTTTTCCGGGACCTAACTGAATACATAAATCTTCTAGTATTTCAACGTCACCTTTTCGTCCATTTTTATTTTTAATAGACTGTAAAATTTTTACAATCCAAGGTAATCCATCTCGACATGGTGTACAAAAACCACATGATTCACGAGAAAAAAATTCTTCTAAATTATATACTAATGATACTATACTAACAGTATGATCGACTGCCATTGCAATACCAGTACCTAATCTACTACCTGCTTTAGAAATATTTTCAAAATCCATTTTTACATCAATACACTGATTATCCAAAAAATCTGTTCCTGCACCTCCTGGTTGCCAAGCTTTTAATGATAACCCTTTTTTCATACCTCCAGCATAATCTTCTAAAATTTCTCTAGCAGATATTCCAAAAGGTAATTCCCATAATCCAGGATTGTTAACTGAACCTGAAAATCCCATTAATTTAGTACCTTGATCGTTACTATTAGATAAACTTTTATACCAATTTACTCCATTTAAAATAATAGACGGAACATTAGATAATGTTTCAACATTATTAATACATGTAGGTTTACCCCATAATCCAATTAAAGCAGGAAATGGAGGTTTTATTCTTGGATTAGCTCTATGCCCTTCTAAAGAATTAATTAAAGCAGTTTCTTCTCCACAAATGTATCTTCCAGCTCCAGTATGAATAATAATATCAAGATTAAAATTACTACCTAAAATATTATTACCTAAATATCCAAAATTTTTTGCTTCATTAATTGATTGTCTTAATATTTTTTCTGCAATTTTATATTCTCCTCGTAAAAAAATATATGCTTTTGAAACTTCTAATGTAAAACTTGCAATAATAATTCCTTCAAGTAATTGATGAGGTATTTTTTCTAATAAAAATCTATCTTTATATGTTCCTGGTTCCATTTCATCAGCATTACATAATAAATAACGTGGAATGAATTTTTCTTTTTTAGGCATTAAACTCCATTTAATACCAGTAAGAAAACCTGCACCACCTCTTCCTTTTAATCCTGAACATGTAATAATATTAATAATTTCTTGTCTATCTATATTTTTTAAAACCATTTTTAAAGCAGAATATCCATTTTTTTTACAATACTCTATGATATCAACTGTTTTTTCTTGATCATTCAACCACCAAGTTAAAGGATGAGTTTCAGATGTTTTAAATATTTTTTTCATTTATATTTCTCTAACAAAATAGATATACAGTCAACATTTATATTGAAATAAGTATTATCATTAATCATGATTACAGGAGCTTTATCACAACCACCTAAACATGAAATAGGTAATAAAGTAAATCGATTATCAATAGTAGTTTGACCTGGACAAATTTTTAAAATATCTTGCAATTGATTTCTAATTTTTTTATAACCCATCATATAACATACAACACTATCACAATATCGGATAATATTACGTCCTACAGGACAACGATATATTTGACTATAAAAAGTAGCTACCTCCTCTAAATTACTTGGTGAAATATATAATACCTTTGCTATTTCTTGAATCATTCTATCAGAAATCCATCCCCTAGTATTTTGAACAATTTTTAAAGCTTCAATAAATACCGATTTAGGATTTTCATAATTTTCTATTTCTTCTGTTATTTTCAATAACTCTAGTTTACTTAATTTATTTTTATTTGACATAATTTACATTTCTATTATGAATAATCTAACGATCTACATCTGACATAACAAAATCAATACTACCTAAATATACAATTAAATCTGATATTAAACTACCCCTAATTACAGAAGGTATTTGTTGTAAATGTGGGAAACTAGGTGTTCTAATTCGAGTTCTATAACTCATAGTGTTACCATCACTAATCAAATAATAACTATTTATTCCTTTAGTTGCTTCAATCATTTGAAAACTTTCATTTACTGGCATAATTGGACCCCAAGAAACTTGAAGAAAATGTGTAATCATTGTTTCAATATGTTGTAACGTCAGTTCTTTTGCGGGAGGTGTCGTTAATGGATGATCAGCTTTAAAAGGTCCATCAGGCATATTATTTAAACACTGTTCAAGAATAATTAGACTCTGTTTTATTTCCTCAGTTTTTAATAATACTCTAGAATAGCAATCACTAATTCCATTACCAATAGGTACAGAAAAGTCAAAATTTTCATATCCTGAATATGGACGTTTTTTGCGAACATCAAAATCAATCCCAGTGGCGCGTAATCCAGCTCCTGTCACACCCCAAGATAATGCTTCTGTTTTATTGTAACATGCAACACCTTTTGATCGACTAATTAAAATACTATTTTTTAATGCTACTTGAATATAAGACTGTAATCTTTTAGGCATCCATTGTAAAAATTCTAATAACAATTTATTCCACCCATTAGGCAAATCATTTGCAACCCCTCCAATTCTAAACCAAGCAGGATGCATTCGAGCTCCAGTAATTGATTCAATTAAATCATAAATTTTTTGACGATCAGTAAAAGCTAAAAATACAGGTGTCATAGCACCTACATCTTGAATAAAAGTAGAAATATATAATAAATGACTATTAATTCGAAATAATTCAGATAACATCACTCGAATTACTTGAACTTTACTAGGAACAGAAATATTAGCTAATTTTTCTATTGCTAATATATATGGCATTTCATTAACACAACCCCCAAGATACTCAATACGGTCAGTATATGGAATATAACTATGCCAAGATTGACGTTCAGCCATCTTTTCTGCTCCACGATGATGATATCCAATATCTGGAACACAATCTATTATCTCTTCCCCATCTAATTGTAAAATCATTCTAAATGCACCATGAGCTGAAGGATGATTCGGTCCTAAATTCAAAAACATAAAATCTGAATTCTTATTTTTTGTTTTCATACCCCATTCAAGAGGATTAAACGCTAATGCATTCATTTCTAAATCTTCTTTTTCTTGATTTAAAAAAAAAGGATTACATTCAGTAGCTCGAGCAGGATAATCTTTTCTTAAAGGATGTCCAACCCATGTCTTAGGCATAATAATACGAGTTAAATTGGGATGATCAGTAAACATAATACCAAACATTTCCCAAGTTTCTCGTTCATACCAATTAGCATTTGGAAAAATCTTAGTTACTGTTGGAACACATAAATCATGTTCTAATAAAGCAATTTTAATAATAATATCATTGTTTTTTTCTATCGAAAGAAGATGATAAAAAATTGAAAAATCTGATTTAGGCAAATTTTTAGTATGTAATCTTAAACGTTCATCTATACCATGTAAATCAAATAACATATTATATAATCTAGGAGTACTCTTTAAAAAACACATCACTTCTAATAATATATTACGATCTACCCAAATTACTGGACATTCAATACAAGTATTCTGTTGGATGAATGAATAATTTTTAAAATTATTGCATAATTTATGAAAAATTAAATTTGGCATAAAAACTCAAATTATTTAATAAAATATTATATTAATAACATATTTAAATATTATCAGGAGTATGTAAATTATTTATTTTAGATCGTATTTCATATTTTACTTGCTTTTGAGATTTCATTTGAGCCCGATATACTCCTTGCTCACCTACAATCCATGATAATGGACGACGTTCCTTTTCAATAGATTTCTGAAGTAATATTAATGCTTGTATATAAGCTTCAGGTCTAGGAGGACACCCTGGAATATAAATATCTACCGGTAAAAATTTATCAACTCCCTGAACAACAGAATAAATATCATACATACCACCTGAATTAGCACAAGATCCCATAGAAATTACCCATTTCGGTTCTAACATTTGATCATATAATCTCTGTATTATCGGAACCATCTTAATAAATGGAGTTCCAGATATAATCATAACATCTGATTGACGCGGAGATGACCGAAGAACTTCAGATCCAAATCTAGAAATATCATGTACTGCAGTAAAAGATGTTACCATTTCTACATAACAACATGATAATCCAAAGTTATAAGGCCATAAAGAATTTTTTCGACTCCAATTAACTAATTTATGTAATAATAAAGTTAATTTTCCAGTAAATATATTTTTATTAATTTTTAAATCTAAAGGATCTTTAACATGTTTTTTTATATATTTAGGATATTTTTTTTGATTATCTGAAAAATCAATTCGAGTTAAAGTATATTTCATTTTTTCCCTTTTTAAATTATAAAAATTGTACAACAAAAATATTAATAATTTAATTACCGATTAATATACCATTTTGGAGACCAATTTAAAGCTTGATTTACAATTAAATACATTAAAGATAATAACAACATAAAAATAAAAATTAATACCTCTCCAAATCCTATCCAACCAATATTTTTAATATTTATTACCCATGCATATAAATATAACACTTCAACATCAAAAATAACAAAAAATACAGCTACTAAATAAAATTTAATTGAAAAGCGTAAATTAGTATCACCAAAAGGAATAACTCCAGATTCAAATGGTGTGTGTTTATTTCTAGATACAGAACGACTTCCTAATAAATAACCACCTAATAACATAATACTACATATACTAAATGAAAAAATAATAAACATTAAAAAACTATAATATTGAGAAAACAATGTATATTCTCCATAATTTTATTATTATATAATAATAAAATAAATTAAAAATAATACAAATTATTTTATATAAATTTATATAAATATGTAAAAATTATATATAAATCGTAATATAAAATACTTTCAATATACATAAATACCGATATTTATATTATGTAAAATATTTTTTACCCACCCTTGATGAAGTTATAAAAGACCCCATTTAATTAAAATATTATTAATTAATTTTTAAAATTTAATTAATTTATATAAGTAAAATATTAAATATCAGAGGTACATTAATGAGTAAAATTATTGGTATAGATTTAGGTACTACTAATTCATGCGTTGCTATAATGGATGGGAAACAACCCAAAGTTTTAGAAAATTCTGAAGGTGATCGAACTACTCCGTCTATTATCGCATATACTAAAGATGGCGAAATTCTTGTAGGTCAACCAGCTAAGAGACAAGCAATTACCAATCCAAAAAATACACTATTTGCTATTAAAAGATTAATTGGTAGAAAATTTCAAGATGAAGAAGTACAAAGAGATATTAAAATTATGCCATATCAAATTATTAATTCTAAAAACGGAGATGCTTGGATTAATATTACAGATAAACACATAGCACCACCTCAAATTTCTGCTGAAGTACTTAAAAAAATGAAAAAAACAGCAGAAGATTATTTAGGAGAAATAGTAACACAAGCTGTAATTACTGTACCAGCTTATTTTAATGATGCACAAAGACAAGCAACAAAAGATGCTGGGAAAATCGCAGGTTTAGAAGTAAAACGTATTATTAATGAACCAACTGCAGCAGCTTTAGCTTATGGATTAGATAAAAGTCAAGGTAATAAAATAATTGCAGTATATGATTTGGGTGGAGGAACATTTGATATTTCTATTATTGAAATAGATAATGTAGATAAAGAAAAAACTTTTGAAGTACTTGCAACAAATGGAGATACTCATTTAGGCGGAGAAGATTTTGATAGTCGTTTAATTAATTATCTAGTATCAGAATTTAAAAAAGAACAAGGTATTGATTTACGTAATGATTCATTAGCTATGCAACGATTAAAAGAAGCAGCAGAAAAAACAAAAATAGAATTATCGTCCACACAACAAAGTGATATTAATTTACCTTATATTACGGCTGACTCTAATGGACCAAAACATTTAACAATTAAAGTTACTCGATCTAAATTAGAATCTTTAGTAGAAGATTTAATATCTAAATCTATTATACCCTTAAAAACTGCTTTACAAGATGCTAATTTATCTATCTCTGATATTCATGATGTTATTTTAGTAGGTGGACAAACTAGAATGCCTTTAGTACAATCTAAAGTAGCAGAATTTTTTGGTAAAGAACCAAGAAAAGATGTTAATCCAGATGAAGCTGTTGCTGTAGGTGCTGCAGTACAAGGAGGAGTTTTATCCGGAGATGTAAAAGATGTATTATTATTAGATGTCACGCCACTATCATTAGGAATTGAAACAATGGGGGGTATTATGACTACTTTGATTAATAAAAATACCACTATTCCAACTAAACATAGTCAAATATTCTCAACGGCTGAAGATAATCAATCAGCAGTTACTATACATATTTTACAAGGTGAAAGAAAACGATCAATAGATAATAAATCTTTAGGACAATTCAATTTAGATGGTATTCAACCCGCTCCTCGAGGTATTCCTCAAATTGAAGTAACATTTGATATTGATGCTGATGGAATATTACATGTTTCCGCAAAAGACAAAAAAACAGGGAAAGAACAAAAAATTACTATTCAATCATCTTCTGGATTACATGAAGATGAAATTAAAAAAATGATTTCTGACGCAGAAAAGAATTCCGAATCTGACCGACAATTTGAAGAACTAATTCAAATAAAAAATCAAGGTGATCAAATTTCACATAGTACCAAAAAACAACTATCAGAATTAAAAGATAAACTAAACCCTCAAGATTATAACGATATTCAAAAAACAGTTAATGAATTAGACGACGCTTTAAAAAAAGAAAACAAATCTGATATAGAAAATAAAATACAATCATTAATACAAAAATCCTCTAAATTCACTGATGTATCTAAAAATCAAACAAAACAACAAGAAAATAATACAGATAATTCTTCTTCTATTAAAAAAGATGATAATGTTATTGATGCAGAATTTGAAGAAGTTAAAGAACCAAAAAAATAAAACTATTATAACAAATAAAATATTCTTTATATAACTACTAACACGGGTGTAAATATGATATTTTTTTATACCCGTTTAATCATATTACGTTAGGAAAATAGAATGATAAAGAAAGATTACTATCAAACATTAGGAATATCCAAATCAGCAAGTGATCGTGAAATAAAAAAATCTTATAAAAAATTAGCGATGAAATATCATCCTGATCGAAATCAAGGTAATAAAAATTCAGAAAAAAAATTCAAAATAATTAAAGAAGCATATGAAGTTTTAATTAATCCTCAAAAAAGATCAGCATATGATCAATATGGACATGCTGCTTTTGAACAAGGTAATACTGATAATTCATTTGAAAGCCATTTTACTAATAATAGTTCAGATTTTAGTGACATCTTTGGCGATGTTTTTGGAGATATATTTGGAAAAAGTAGAACTTCTTCAACACAACAAGGATCAGATCTTCAATATAATATGGAATTAAATCTAGAAGAAGCAGTACAAGGAATAAATAAAGAAATATCAATACCTGCCTTAAAAACATGTCATGCATGTTATGGAAGTGGATCTAATTTAGGAAAAAAATTAAAAACTTGTCATACTTGCCAAGGAAGCGGTCAAATACATATGAGACAAGGTTTTTTTTCAGTCCAACAAACATGTTCTAATTGCCATGGAAAAGGAAAAATCATTACTAATCCATGTTTTAGTTGTAAAGGTACTGGACAAATTGAATTTACAAAAAAAATACTAGTTAAAATTCCACCTGGTATTGATAATAATGATAGAATTAAATTAAATAATGAAGGAGAATCAGGAAAAAACGGAGCTGCACCTGGAGATCTTTATATTCAAATTACAATAAAAAAACACCCTATTTTTGAAAGAAAAGACAATAATTTATATTGTGAAGTGCCAATTAATTTTTGTATGGCAGCTTTAGGGGGTACCCTAGAAGTTCCTACACTAAATGGAAAAATAAAAATTAAAATACCATCAGAAACACAATCAGGAAAACTATTTCGTATCCGAGGTAGAGGAATAAATTCTGTTCGTACAAGAAAAATAGGAGATTTATTATGTCGAGTTGTAGTAGAAACACCAGTTAAACTCAATGAAAAACAAAAAAATTTATTAAAAAAACTTGGAAATAGTTTAAATCAAAATAACCAAGAAACTAATAATCCTCAATCAAAAAGATTTTTTGATGGTGTTAAAAAATTTTTTGATGATTTAACCAAATAATATATTCATAGTATTGCTTCATGACACATAGTAATAATATGAAGCAGTACTGTATATAAATATATAATTTTATATTATATGTTTAAGATAAATTATTAATTTTTAAACATAACCGTGATTTATACCTTGCTGCTTTATTTTTATGTATTACTTTTTTTATTGCTAATCTATCTAAAATAGGTTGTACTTTATAAAATTCTTTTTTAGCAAGGTCTTTATTATTTACACTAATAGCTAACACAACTTTTTTTAAAAAAGTACGTAACATAGACTTACGACTAGTATTATGACATCGTTTTCTTTGAGATTTTAAAGTATCTTTTTGAGATGATTTAAGATTAGCCATTGATTATACCTTATAATATTATAATATTATTGAATATACATTATAAAAATAATTATAACAAATTATTTTAAAAAATACATTTATTTATTATTAATATTACAATATAAAAAATTAAAAATTATATTTAGTAATATAATACCAAAAATATAATATATGCGAAATTAATAATATTCAATTTTATTTAGATAATTTATAACATAAAATATTAAAATACATATTTTATATAAAATAATTGGAATATTATACATAAAAATATTAATCATTAAAAATAAAAAATTTTATATTAATAATTAAATTTTTAAAAATTTAAAAATTTTTAAAATTTATATTGTGCTTTACATAAATTATAAGGATCAAATGAACCATTATAAAAATACGTTAAATTTACCAAAAACTAATTTTCCAATGAAAGGTAATTTAACAATTCAAGAACCTAATATTCTTAAAAAATGGAATAAATATAATATTTATCAAATTATTAGAAATTATAAAAAAGAAAAAAAAATTTTTTTACTTCATGATGGACCTCCATATGCTAATGGTAACATTCATATTGGTCATGCTATTAATAAAATTTTAAAAGATATCATTATTAAATCAAAAACTTTATGTGGTTTTAATGCTCCATATACTCCTTTTTGGGATTGCCATGGATTACCTATTGAACATAAAATTGAACAAAAATTTGGAAAAGCCGATAAAAATATAACAAAAAAAAAATTTCGAAATCTATGCCGAAATTATGCAATTAAACAGGTTGAAAAACAAAAAAAAGATTTTATTAGACTAGGTATATTTGGAGATTGGAATAACTCTGAATTAACTATGAACCCTCACGCTGAAGCAAATGTTATTAAAAATCTTAGTAAAATTATTAAAAATAAATATTTATATAAAGGTTTTAAACCAGTACACTGGTGTTTAAACTGTCAATCTGCTTTAGCTGAAGCAGAAGTTGAATATTATGATAAAACTTCCACATCTATAATTATTATGTTCCAATTAGTAAAACAAAATATTTTACAAAAAATGTTTTTACCACATAAAATACCTAATATATACATATTAGTTTGGACAACAACACCATGGACTATTCCTGCTAATCGAGCTATTGCAGTACATCCTGAATTTAAATATCAATTAATACAATTTCAAAAACATTATGTAATTATAGCAAAAAAATTAGTTCAAAAAATTATGGATCAACTTAATATAAAAACATGGATCGTTATTAATACAATATTTGGAAAAAATTTAGAATTTATTAAATTTATACATCCTTTTTTAAACTTTCAAGCACCAATCATATTATCTCATCATGTTAATTTAGAATCAGGTACTGGAGCAGTTCATATAGCACCAGACTATGGACAAGATGACTATATTGTAAGTAAAAAATATAAAATAAATATTACTAATATTATCAATGCTAATGGTAATTATATAGATAATATACATCCCGATATTAATGGAAAAAATATTTTTAAAAGCAATAATATCATTATTAATTTAATTAAAAACCAAAAATTGTTACTTCATAAAAATCAATTAATACATTCTTATCCACATTGTTGGAGACATAAAACACCTATTATCTTTCGAACAACTTCACAATGGTTTATTAATATTGAAAAGAGTCAATTAAAAAAAAAATCAATAGATGCAATCAATACAGTAAAATGGATTCCCAAGTGGGGTCATAATTTAATGAATAATATGTTAATAAATAGACCAGATTGGTGTATATCCAGACAAAGAACATGGGGTATTCCAATAACAGTATTTACACATAAAAAAACAGGAATATTACACCCTGATACTGACAAAATAATAAAAAAAATATTAAAAATGATTCATTTAAAAGGATCAGAAATATGGTGGGATATAAAAAAAGAAGATATTATAAAAAACAATTATCAAGAATACGATAAATCTAATGATGTATTAGATGTATGGTTTGAATCAGGATGTACACATACTTTAAAAATATATAATTTAAAACAACAAAAAAATATTATTAATATGTATTTAGAAGGATCCGATCAATATAGAGGTTGGTTTATGTCATCCTTGATAATATCTCAAGCGATAAATCAATCAATACCATATCAAGAAGTATTAACACATGGTTTTGCAATAGACAAAACTGGACAAAAAATGTCTAAATCTATTGGTAATATTATTACTCCTGACGAAATTATACAATCTTTTGGTGCAGATATATTACGATTATGGGTAGCTTCAACAAATTATACAAATGATATTATTATATCAAAAAATACATTATATCAAATATCTGATAATTATAGGAAAATCCGTAATACTAGTAGGTTTCTATTAGCCAATATTTATGATTTTCAACCAAAAATACATAAAATTAATTTTTCAGATATGATTATTTTAGATCAATGGATTATTGGTCACACCAAATTAATTCAAGAAGAAATTATTAAATTATATAACAATTATAAATTTCATGAAGTAGTACAAAAAATAGTTAAATTTTGTTCTATAGAATTAGGATCATTTTATCTTGATATTATTAAAGATAGACAATATACATCAAAAAAAAATAGCCTTTTACGAAGAAGTTGTCAAACCGCTATGTATTATATAATACAATCTATGGTACGATGGATTACACCAATATTATCATTTACAGCCGATGAAATATGGAACTACTTACCTGAAACAAATAATAAATTTATATTTACTGAAGAATGGTTTAATTTATCATTTTTTTCATCAGATCATAAAATTATTGATAACGAAAAATGGTTAAAATTATTTATTATTAAATCAGAAGTTAATAAAATAATAGAAAAAAAAAGAAAAAACCAAACAATAAAGAATTCATTAGAAACCTCAATTATATTATATGTAAATAATGAATTATATAATATTTTAAAAATCTTAAAAAATGAATTAAAATTTATGTTCTTAGTTTCTAAAGTAACACTAAAACATTATGCACATATATCACCTAACTTAGATTGTAATAATAATATAAAACATTTTAAAATAAAAATAAAAAAATATTTAGGTATTAAGTGCCCTAGATGTTGGAATTACTTTAATAAAATTAAAATTTATAATAAAGATAAAAATATATGTAATAGATGTAATCAAAATATTTATGGAGATGGAGAAAAACGTAAATTCGTATAAAATATTTTTATATAATATATTAAAAATTTAATATATATTTTATCTATAAATAATATATTATTTAATTTCTTATCAACTATTTTGAAAATAAAAAAAATGAATAAAAAACAAGTGCGTCTTGCAATAACTGGAGCTTATGGAAGAATGGGAACCAGTTTAATTAAAGAAATTGAAAAACAAACAAACGTTCTACTAAGTTTTGTAATAGTAAAAAAAAAATATCAAGATATTATAACTCAAAAAAATGAAAAAATAGAAATTATTGAAAACATAGAAAATATAGAAAATAAAATAGATCAATTTGATATTTTAATTGATTTTAGTACTCCTAAATCAACATTAAAATATCTAAAAATTTGTCAATTATATAAAAAAAAAATGATTATCGGAACAACTGGTTTTAATAAAAAAGAATTACATGTTATTAAAAATTATTCTAAAAATATTGGAATTGTATTTTCATATAATTTTAGTATAGGAATTAATTTAATTTTTAAGTTGCTAGAAAAAACTACTAAAATATTAGATTCATCTTATGATATTGAAATTATTGAATCTCATCATAGAAATAAAATCGATTCTCCTTCCGGAACAGCTTTAAAATTAGGTGAAATTATTTCAAAATATAAAAAATGGAATTTAGATGAATGTAGTATATATAGAAAAAAGGAAATCACAAAAGCGCGAAAAAATAATACAATTGGATTTTCTATAATACGTGGAGGTGATACCATTGGAGAACATACTGTTATATATTCAGGAATAGGTGAAAAAATTAAAATTAGTCACTTAGCAAGTAATAGAAGCGCCTTTTCTAAAGGAGCTATTAAAGCAGCAATATGGATTCAAAATCAAGGCCCAGGATTATACGATATGATAGATGTGTTAAATATATCATAACATTTAAAACATACATAAAATAATAACAATAGTTTTAATCATTATTATTGGGAGAAAAATTTGAAGAAATCTGCATTATTAGTATTAGAAGATGGTACAATATTTCAAGGAAAATCTATCGGATATAATGGAATTTCTATTGGTGAAATTGTTTTCAATACTGCAATGACTGGATATGAAGAAATACTTACTGATCCATCATATAAAAATCAAATCATTACTTTTACATATCCTCACATTGGTAATACTGGAATTAATCAACATGATACAGAATCACACTGTATTCAAGTTCAAGGTATTATAATTCGAAGTATATCTTTAGTTACCAGTCATTATCAGAGCATATATAGTTTATCTGAATATTTGAAAAATAATAATATTGTAGGCATTTCAGATATTGATACAAGAAAATTAACAAGAATATTACGTAATAAAGGCACTCAATATGGTTGTATAATAACTGATTACAATTTTTCACTAGCTTATAAATATGCTAAAAATATTAATCAATTTAAAAATATAGATTTAGTTAAAAAAATAAGTACAAAACAAATATATCATTGGAAAACAAAAAATCAATTAATTCAAAATCACAATAATAATAAAAAAATAACATTATTTCATGTCATAGTTTATGATTTTGGTGTTAAACATAATATTCTTCGAATTTTATCACAAAAGAAATGTTATTTAACTATTGTACCTGCATATACTTCTTATCAAGAAGTATTAAATCTTCAACCAGATGGAATTGTTCTTTCTAATGGACCAGGTGATCCCAGAGTTTGCATTAATGCTATTAAAAATATTAAAAAATTTATACATATTAATATTCCAATATTTGGTATTTGTTTAGGTCATCAATTATTAGCCTTAGCAAATGGAGCAAAAATTATAAAAATGAAGTTTGGACATCATGGAAGCAATCATCCTGTAAAAAATATTAAAACTAATCAAGTTATGATTACAACTCAAAATCATAATTTCACAGTTGATAATATAGATCTTCCTAAAAATATTAAAATTACACATATATCTTTATTTGATCAAACTATACAAGGAATTAAAATTATAAATAAAAATGCCTTCAGTTTTCAAGGTCATCCAGAAGCTAGTCCAGGGCCTAATGATTCAGAATTATTATTTAATCAATTTATTGAATACATGAAAAATCAAAAAAAATAATGTTAATATAGGAAAAAAAATGCCAAAATGTACTAATATTAAATCTATTCTAATTATTGGAGCAGGACCAATAATTATAGGACAAGCTTGTGAATTTGATTATTCTGGAACACAAGCATGTAAAGCATTAAAAGAAGAAGGTTATAGAATAATATTAATTAATTCCAATCCAGCAACGATTATGACTGACCCAGATATAGCTGATGCTACGTATATCGAACCTATTCATTGGAAAATAGTAAAAAAAATTATAGAAAAAGAAAAACCAGACGCATTGTTACCTACTATGGGAGGACAAACTGCATTAAATTGTACATTACAATTAGATAAAAAAGGAATATTATCAGATTATCAAATAAAAGTCATTGGGGCTAGCATTCAATCAATTAAAAAATCAGAAAATAGAGATCTATTCAAAAAATCCATTAATAAAATTGGATTAAAAACAGCAGAATGTGGTATTACTAATAATATACAACACGCTATGGAATTATCTAAAAAAATTGGTTTTCCATGTATTATTCGTCCATCCTTTACAATGGGAGGATCTGGAGGTGGTATTGCATATAACTATGAAGAATTTAAAGAAATATGTGAAAAAGGATTTAGTATATCACCTAATCAAGAATTATTAATTGATGAATCATTAATAGGCTGGAAAGAATATGAAATGGAAGTCGTAAGAGATAAAAATAATAATTGTATTATAGTGTGCAGTATTGAAAATATAGACCCTATGGGAATACATACTGGAGATTCAATTACAGTTGCTCCTGCGCAAACTTTAACAGATAAAGAATATCAAAAAATGCGTGATGCATCAATAAAAATTTTACAAGAAATTGGTGTTGAAACAGGAGGATCAAATGTACAATTTGCTATTAATCCAAAAAATGATAACATGGTAGTAATTGAAATGAACCCCAGAGTATCACGATCATCCGCTTTAGCTTCTAAAGCAACAGGATTTCCTATAGCAAAAATTGCTGCTAAACTAGCTATCGGTTATACATTAAATGAATTAAAAAATGATATTACTGCAAGTACTCCAGCTTCTTTTGAACCATCTATAGATTATGTAGTTACTAAAATTCCTAGATTTAATTTTGAAAAATTCTTAGGCTGTAATGATCGCTTAACAACACAAATGAAATCTGTAGGCGAAGTAATGGCAATAGGACGAACATTCCAAGAATCTATACAAAAAGCAATTCAAGGATTAGAAGTAGGATATAGTGGTTTTGAAACACAAATTGATGTTAAAAAATATGAAAATATTAAAAAAATTCGATATGAATTAAAAAATCCTGGATCCAAAAGATTATGGTATATTGCTGATGCATTCAGAATAGGACTATCTATTAATGAAATTTATAAATTAACATATATTGATCCATGGTTTTTATCACAAATTCAAGAAATTATCAATCTTGAAAAAATTATTATAGATACAAAAATTGAAGAAATAAATTACCAATTTTTATATAAGATGAAAAAAACAGGATTTTCTGATTTAAGAATTTCAAAATTAATGAATGTCCATGAAAATCAAATTCGTAAAATTCGTTATCATTATAATTTGCATCCTATATATAAAAGAGTTGATACATGCTCTGCTGAATTTGATACTAACACAGCCTATATGTATTCAACATGGGAAAATGAATGTGAATCTAATTCAAATTCATTAAAAGAAAAAATAATTATATTAGGAGGGGGTCCTAACCGAATTGGACAAGGCATAGAATTTGATTACTGTTGTGTACATGCTTCTCAAGCATTACGAGAAGATGGTTATGAAACTATTATGATTAATTGTAATCCTGAAACTGTATCTACAGATTATGATATATCTGATAGATTATATTTTGAACCCATTACCTTAGAAAATGTATTAGAAATTGTAAGAACTGAAAAACCTAAAGGAATAATTATACAATATGGAGGACAAACTCCTCTAAAATTAGCAAAAGAATTAGAAAAATCAAATATCCCAATTATTGGAACAAATTCTAATTCTATTGATCAAGCGGAAGATAGAAATCAATTTCAAAAAATTGTATCATCTTTACAATTAAAACAACCAAAAAATGCTACTATTACTACCATAGAACAAGGAATATTACAATCTACAATAATCAAATATCCTATTATGGTTCGTCCATCTTATGTATTAGGTGGAAGATATATGCAAATTGTATATAATCAAAAAAGTTTAATGAATTATTTTAATAATATACTCAAACCTTCAAAAAAAAATCCAATTTTATTAGACCATTATTTAAAAAATGCAATAGAAATCGATGTTGATATTATTTGTGATGGTAAAAATGTTTTAATTGGAGGTATTATGGAGCATATTGAGCAAGCTGGTATACATTCTGGAGATTCTGCATGTTCTATTCCAGTGTATACAATTAGTAAAAATATACAAAAAAACATAAAAAAACAGGTGATTAAGCTAGCATTTGCTTTATCAGTTCAAGGTCTAATGAATACACAATTAGCTATTCAAAATAATAAAATATATATTATCGAAGTAAACCCGAGAGCATCTCGTACTATTCCGTTTGTATCAAAAGCTATTGGAATTCCATTAGCCAAAATTGCCGCAAGAGTTATGAATGGAATAACCTTAAAACAACAAGGATATATTAAAGAAGTCATTCCATCTTATTTTTCTGTTAAAGAATCTATTTTACCATTTAATAAATTCTATGGAATTGATGCTACATTAGGTCCTGAAATGAAATCTACAGGGGAAATTATGGGTATTGGAAAAAATTTTCCTCATGCTTTTTCAAAAGCTATGCTTAGTGCTAATATTAATATTAAAAAATCTAAAAAAGTACTACTATCAATTAAAAAAACTGATAAAAAATATGTAGCTAATTTAGCAATACAATTACAAAAATTAGGATTTCAATTAGACGTAACTGAAGAAACTAATAAAATTTTAAAAAAATTAGGTATATATGCTAGAACTGTAAATAAAATTAATGAAGGTCGACCAAATATTCAAGATCATTTAAAAAACAAAGAATATTCATATATTATTGATACAAATCTTTCAGTAAATAAAACATCTGACACATCTAAATTAATTTGTACCATAGCTCTCGAATATAATGTGCATTATGACACTACTGTAAATGCTGCATTTGCTACTATTATGTCTTTAAAAATAAATCCTTATAATAATATTTTAACTTTACAAGATATGCATAATAAAATACAACAATTATAGAATATATAGATGTACAATCACTATTCTCTAAACCATTTTTTATCATCCCACCGCATCATACTTAATTTTCTACCCCAACAACAACCAGTATCTAATGGTATAATATTATTGTTATAGGATGTTATTTTATTTGGTAAAGATGCCCAGTGCCCAAAAAAAATAAAATATTTTCTAGAAATTAGATTTTTAAAAGAAAACCATGGTTTTAAAAATTTAATTTCAGAAATTTTAGAAGGATTACATTTATACTTCATATTTAATCTTTTATCTAAATAACAATAACGCATTCTAGTAAAAACATTCATACTAAACTTTAATTGATCTAAATAATTATTTTTTTTTGTCCATTTAATGAATGTACTAGTATGTTGAATATTGTTTAAAAATTTTATATAATTATCATGTGATAAAAAATATTCTATGCTTCTAGAATAATTTTTCATAGTATTAATATCCCATAACGGATATATACCAGCATGGATCATTATTATTTTTTCTTTTACATCTATAATAGATAATGGTTTTTTTCTTAACCAATTCATCAATATATCAGCATCATGAGCTTCAAATAATTCATGTAAATTATCATCTTTTTCAAAATTTTTAAAACCAAAATATATCAATAGTGTTCGTATATCATGATTTCCTAATACAATTTTTACTCTTTTCCCTAAAGATTTTAAATAACGTAATACTTCTAAAGAATTAGAACCTCGAGCTACTAAATCACCTGCAACCCATAAATTATCATAAGAAGGATTGAAAAACACTTTTTTTAATAATAATTGTAATTTATCATAACAACCATGAATATCACTCGTTAAATATATACTCATAAAAACCCTTTTATAATAAAATAATTAATTACATATAATAAATATAATATTTATATTAACAGTAACTAAATATTATTATCTTTAGAAATATGGAAAAAGTTTGCTAATTTACAATAATCAAATACTGATACATTTTCTGCTCGCAATAAAGGATTAATACCTAAATATAATAAAATCTCTTTTTTAAAAATACTTGATAAACTATTTTGTAAAATTTTTCTTCTTTGTTTAAAAGATTCTGATGTAATAATATTTAAATCATTAACTTGATTATGTGGATATAAAGGTAATATTTTAGGTATAATTTTAATAAAACTAGATTGAACCTTAGGTGTAGGAAAAAATGAGGCAGGTAAAACATTAAAATAAACAAAAATATCATAATAACATTGAGTTATAACACTTAATCTACCATATGATTTACTACCAGGATGAGCCACAAAACGTTCTGCTACTTCTTTTTGAACCATAAAATTCATATCAAAAATATATTTTCTGAAATTTATTAAATACAATATAAATTTAACAGAAATATTATAAGGTAAATTACCAAAAATACGTAATAACTTATTTTGTTGAATTGATACTTTTTTAAAATTAAAAATATTCATATCCTGAACAAATATGTCAATCTTTTTACTAAAACTACTTTGATGTAATAACTGAGACAATTCTTGGTCTAACTCTATTACAATTAAATTATCTAATATTTGGCAAATAGGTTTAGTTAATGCTGCTAAACCAGGCCCAACCTCTATCAATAATTCATTTTTTTTAGGATGAATAATATTAATAATTTTATTAATAATACTATTTTTACAAAGAAAATTTTGACCAAATTTTTTTTTAAAAATATATTTTTTTGATAATATAATATTCATAAACTATAATTTCTAAAATTATAAAATTTAATATAAAAAATAAATTATACATAATTTAATATCTAAAATCTAAAATCTAAAATCTAAAATATACAATTGATACATGAAACATAAAATAATAATATACATTATAATAAAATATTTTCAGTAAATTAAATATATAATATTATTAATTGAAATTTAAAATATATTTCAATTATTATAATTTAAATAAAATATATACTAACCTACATTTATTATTATAATAATATATTACTTCAAAAATTGATATAAAAGATATTATTATAATATTTCAAGCCATTATTTATCATATTGTATTTTATATAAAATGTAAATTATAATATTAAATAAATATATTTTAGTATATTATAAATTAATTACAATCATTATTCAAAACTGAAAAAGATAATAATTTATGGAAGCATGGTTTAAATATTTTATTACACAATCTATATCTTATGCTTGTATTATTATTTTAATAATCACATTTTTAGAATCATTAGCATTAGTTGGATTATTATTACCAGGTATTGTATTTATGACAACGATAGGTACAATGATTGGAAATGGAAAATTATCATTCTACCCATCGTGGATTACCGGAATTTTAGGTTGTCTTTTAGGAGATTATCTATCATATTATATAGGATGGAAATTTAAAAATTGGATATACAACATAAAACTATTTCAAAAAAATATAACACTCTTTAATAAAATTAAAAATACTATACATCAATATAGTATGTTTACTATATTAATTGGAAAATTTATTGGTCCTACTAGGCCATTAATACCTATGATTGCTGGAATGTTAAAATTACCTATGAAAAATTTTATACCTCCAAGTATAATAGGATGTATTTTATGGCCATTAATATATTTTTTACCAGGAATTTTAACAAGTATTATAATAAATACTTCATCTATTTATCCAATACAAAATTCATTTAAATGGACTTTAATAATTATATTATGTATTATATGGACTGGATGTTGGTTATTGTGGAAATTTTGGAAAAATTATAAAAATAGTACAATATTAAAAATAATTTCAAAAAAAAATATTATTATTCTAATTATCATTAATGCATTAATTGGAATAGTTGGTTTTATTTATATACAATATTATCTCATTATAATGATTTTTCAAAAAATAATTATACATATATTCATCATTCATAAAATATATTAAATAGATTCAATAAATTCAATAAATTCAATAAATTCAATAAATTCAATAAATTCAATAAATTCAATAAATTCAATAAATTCAATAAATTCAATAAATTCAATAAATTCAATAAATTATAATTATTCTAAAATACAATATAAAATCGGTACGAGAGGATTTGAACCTCTGACCTCTGACACCCCATGACAGTGCGCTACCAAGCTGCGCTACGTACCGAAAAATCATTTTATGATCATTTAATATATAAAAAATCAATATGTAATAACTTTAACTTAAAACAATGTCGTTGAATTTCTTTAATAGTAACTATATATTCAGATTTATTAATTTTTAAAATAATGTTACTATTATAAAATTTAGAATCTTTTTGCATATTAAATACTACATCATGATCTAATTCAACATACATTATTGGTTTTTTAGAACCATAAATAATACATGGAATTTTATTATCTATTTTTCTCAATCGCCTACTATAATTTGTTCCTTTATTTACACGCTCAATCCCATGTATTACAAACATAATTTTTCCTAAAAATTATAATAAAATATTTTACATATTTCATATTATTAAATAAAACAAATTATACAATGCAAAAATATAAATTTTATTACTTAATAATCTTATATTTTATATATTTAAGATATATTTATTATTTACTAATTTTATTTAACCAAGTAATTTCTTCTTTCCATAATTTTGAATTAGGGGTTTCTACAATAATAGGAATATAATTAGATAAATCATCTTGCTTCATAATCCATTTAAATGCATCTCGACCTATTTTCCCTTCACCTAAATTAGCATGAATATCAATGCGACTATTGCAGTCAGAAGCAGAATCATTAATATACATAGCTTGTAAGTAATCATTTCCTATAATTTTGTTAAAATTATTAAACACTTTTTTACAATCTACTATAGTTCTTAAATCATATCCTGCCATAAATAAATGACCTATATTTAAACAAACACCAATTCTTGATTTATCTTCAATTTTATCAATAATATATGCTATATGTTCAAAACAATATCCTACATCACTTCCGTGACCGGCAGTATTTTCCAATAAAACAGTTACATTAAAAGTTGTTTCTAACGCATAATTAATTGAATCAACAACATAATTTAAACAAACTACTTCACTAATTTCATTTAAATGACTACCTGGATGAACATTAAGATACATTAATCCTAAATCTTGACATCGATCAATTTCATTCAGTAATGACATTCTAGCTTTGATTATAAATTCTTTGTTTGGGTGACCTAAATTCATTAAATAACCACTATTAGGTAATATTTGACCTGGAATAAAATTGTATTTCATATATTCTATTTTAAACTTATTAACTATATCTTTATTAACAGGAGAAGAATACCATTTCTTTCTATTTCTTGTAAAAAATGAAATAGCAGTAGCTCCTAGTTCATAAGCTCGAACAATAGATTTTTCTATTCCTCCAGAAGTACTGATATAAGAGCCAATATACTTTTTCATGATATAATTTTTCCAATATTAATAATGTGAATAAATAATAATATTTTACTGAATTTATAAAATTTAATTTTAAAGTTCAAAATTAAAAATCCAAAATAAAAATAAAATAAACATATTCTAAAATTTAACATAATTTATATTTTAAATATAATAACTCATTATATAAATAATGTAAATAAAATGACAGTATGATTATCATTATACAACAAAAATATTTTTATTACAATACTTAATTAATTTTTAAATACAATATAATTATGTAAATTTAAATATATCATAAATTATATAAAAATAAAAGTGTTAAAAAAATATATTTTTAATAACATTAATACTATTTATTATATAATACAGTAAATATATAATATAGTAATATATACAATTATGAATATTAAAAATAATACAACATGTTGTCATATAATATCAGAGTTACAAAAATTTTGGTCAAAAATAGGTTGTATTATTGTACAACCTTTAGATATTATGGTAGGAGCTGGAACATTTCATTATTGTACATTTTTACGAACTATTGGACCAGAACCATTAAATATGGCATATCTTCAAACATCACGTAGACCAACTGATGGAAGATATGGTAATAATCCAAATAGATTACAACAATATTATCAATTTCAAGTTATTATTAAACCAGCTCCTAAAAATATTCAATTTTTATATTTACAATCATTAAAAAAAATAAATTTAGATTTAACAAAAAACGATATACGATTTGTAGAAGATAATTGGGAAAATCCTACTTTAGGTGCATGGGGTATAGGATGGGAAGTATGGCTTAATGGTATGGAAATTACACAATTTACATACTTTCAACAAATGGGAGGATTAGAATGTGATCCAATTACTGTAGAAATAACATACGGACTAGAAAGAATAGCTATGAATATTCAAAATGTTAATACTATATATGAAATTATATGGGATAAAAATAAATTACATCAAATTACTTATGGTGAATTATTTTATCAAAACGAAATTGAACAATCTTTATATAACTTTGAATATTCAAATATTCCAACTTTATTAAATTTGTTTAATCAACATATATCAGAAGCAGAAAGATTACTATTATTAAATCAGTCATTAATTTTACCAGCTTATGAACATATACTACAAGCAACACATAATTTTAATTTAATTGATGCAAGACAAATTCTTTCTAGTACTGAAAGAAAGCAATATATTTCTAAAATCAGAATTATATCAACAAAAATAGCAAAATATTATTACAAATTTAGAAAAGATAAAGGTTTTCCTTTACTTTCGATCAACAGGTAAAACAATAAAATGAGCGAAAAAACTATTTTAGTAGAAATTGGTACTGAAGAAATGCCATCAACATTAATTAAACAAATTGCACAAAATTTTTATCAAAATTTTCAACTTGAATTAAAAAAAAAATTTATTTTTTTTAATCACTCTTCTTTATTTCATTCACCTAGAAGACTTGCTATACAAATAAAAAAAATTCAAATATTACTTCCTGAAAAAAAGATACAACATCGTGGTCCTTCTATTAAACAATCATTTAACGATCAAGGTCAATTAACTATTGCAGCAATAAAATGGATGGATAAATTCAATATAAAAATTGAAAAAACAAAAAAATTAAAAAATAAAACAGGAGAATGGTTATTATATGAAAACTATCCAAAAAAAATTAATATTAAAAATATTCTTCCTAAAATTGTTGAATCTTCAATAAAAAATATCTCTATTTCAAAAACTATGATGTGGAATCAAAAAAAAACAAAATTTTTTAGACCAATAAGAAATGTCACTATATTAATCAATCACAAATCTATTAAAACTAACATATTTGGAATTATGTCTAATAGATATTTATATGGTAATATATCTACATTACCATTAAAAATCAAAATTCATCATGCAAAAGAATATGAAAAGTTATTAATTGATCATGGTAAAGTTATATCAAATTTTGAACTAAGAAAAAAAATCATTAAAGAAAAATCACAAAATATTGCAAAAAAAATAAATGGAAAATTAAATATTTATAATTCTTTACTAGAAGAAATAACTTGTTTAGTCGAATGGCCAATTATATTAATTGGAACATTTAAAAAAAAATTTTTATCTATTCCTGAAGAAATTTTAATATATATTTTAGAATCTATACAAAAGTATTTTCCAGTATATAATATTAAAAAACAATTGACTAATAATTTCATTATCATTTCTAATATTGAGTCTATTACACCTAAAACAATCGTTTTAGGAAATGAACGAGTTTTACATTCTAGACTATCTGATATAAAATTCTTTTTAAAAAACGATAAAAAAAATACATTAGAAAAATATTTTCCTTTTCTAAAAAATATTATATTTGAAGAAATATTAGGCTCAATGTATGACAAAACAAAAAGGTTAATTCAATTAATTCAATACATATCTAAATATACTAAAATAAATATTCAAGATGGTATAAGATCTGCTTATTTATCTAAATGTGACTTAAAAACTCAAATGGTTTATGAATTTCCAGAATTACAAGGTATTGTTGGTATGTATTATTCTTTATATAATCAAGAGCCTAAAAATATTGCTTTATCTTTAAAAGAACAATATCAACCAAAATTTTCAACAGATTTAATCCCATCCAATCTTATTGGATGTTCATTATCTATAGCTGATAAAATAGATACTATAGTTGGTTTATTTCTTATTGGTAAACATCCCAAAAAAGATAAAGATCCATTACAATTAAGACGATCAGCTTTAGGTATTATACGAATTATTTTAGAAAAAAAAATACATATTAATTTGTTAAAATTAATTAAAAAATCAATTAATACATACCAAATACATATTCAAAAAAATATTGAAATAAAAATAATTAAATTTATATTTGATAGATTATATATATGGTATAAAAAAAAACAATATAATACCTATATTATTAAATCCATCATTTTATATAATATTAATAATATATTAGATATTAACTTAAGAATCCAAGCATTACATAAATTTGAAAATAATATTAATTTTAACAATTTATTTATAACTTATAAAAGAATATATAATCTTTTGAGTACAATAAATATTAATATATCTGAAATTAATAATATATATTTAAATATAATATATCATCAACAAGAAAAAAAAATATTTATTCAAATTAATAAAATTATAAATATCTTATATCCTTACATCAATCAAAAAAAATACAAAAAATCATTAAAAATTTTATTTCTTTTAAGTAAAATAACGAATAATTTTTTAAATACAATATCTATTAAATATACTGATAATCAATTAAAAAATAACAGAATTTTATTATTAATAAAGGTAAAAAATGTATTTTCAAAAATTACTAATTTTTTAATATTTAATAATCAAAAAAATAAATTATAATAATTATAAAATACATATTCTATCTTTTATTTTCAATATATATATAAAAGTTATATAATATTAATATATAATAATTAGTTAATTATCAATTAATATATTCCATACGTATTAAAATCTATTTTAATATCTTAGAATAAAAATTATTATAAAATTGATGAAATTTTCGTGCTTTAATTGCATTACGTATTTTTAACATTAAATTTTGATAATAATATAAATTATGTATAGTATTTAATCGTACTCCTAATATTTCATTACAGCGATATAAATGATGTAAATAAGCACGAGTATAATACGTACATGAATAACAAAAACAATGTGGATCTAATACAGAAATATCATTTTTATATTTTGAATTACGAATGTTTATCATACCATATGTAGTAAATAATGATCCATTTCTAGCATTACGGGTAGGAATAACACAATCAAACATATCTACACCATAACGAACAGCTTCCACTAAATCTTGAGGTTTTCCAACTCCCATTAAATATCTAGGTTTTGAATATGGAATATTTAAACAAGTATATTTTAAAATTTTATACATAATATCTTTCGATTCTCCAACAGATAAACCCCCAATAGCGTAACCATCAAAACCAATATCAATTAACTCATTAATAGAAATTTTCCTTAATTTTTCATAAAATCCTCCTTGAATAATACCAAATAATAAATTTTTATTTTTTTGATATTGAAAATATTTTTTGCTTCTTTCAGCCCATCTTAAAGACATTTCCATAGATTTTTTCACATTTTCAAAAATAGAATAACTATTAATGCATTCATCAAAAACCATGACAATATCTGAATTTAAATAATATTGTATATCCATAGAAATTTCAGGACTAAAAAAAAAATTATTTCCATTCATAGGATTTTTAAAATATACTCCTTGCTCTGTAACAGAGCACAATTTTTTAAGACTAAAGATTTGAAATCCCCCTGAATCTGTTAAAATAGGACCATTCCAATTCATAAAATTATGTAAATTATTATGTAATTGTATTGTATGTATACCAGGTCGTAAAAATAAATGCAAAGCATTTGCTAATATCATTTTAGTACCTGTATTTTTAATTTCTTCTACATTTAAGCTTTTTATAGAACCATATGTACCTACTGACATAAACAATGGAGTCTCAATTATTTGATTATTCCATATTAATGCTCCGTGTCGAGCATAACCATCTGTTTTATATATCTTAAATTTCACAAATTCTCCATAAAAATTTTAAAATATATATAATATATTTCAATTAAATATTAAATTTTAATAATTTTATTTATTTTTATAGTTCAATAACGATTTTTTTGTAATAAACATTGCGTCACCATAACTAAAAAAACGATATTTATTTTTAATAGCAAGATTATAAGCATTCATAGTATTTACATAACCTAAAAAAGAAACTACTAATAAAATTAAAGTAGATTTAGATGTATGAAAATTAGTAATTAATACATCAACAATCGTATGATTATATCCTGGAATAATAAATATTTTAGTATATTTACATATCGGTTTAATATTATTATTAAAATAATCTATTTTAGCAGATTCTAACGCTCTTAAAGTACTTGTACCTACCGCAATTACTCGTTTACCTTCTTGTTTGCATTGATTAACTAATTTAACTACATGTTTCGATACTTCCACGTATTCAGAATGTATATTATGTTTTTCAATAATTTTTGATCTTATAGGTTGAAAGGTGCCATATCCAATATGCAAAGTAATAAAACATACCTTTATACCTTTTTTGCATAAAAGATTCAATAGTTTTTTATCAAAATGTAAACCCGCTGTAGGCGAAGCAATTGATCCTAAAAATTTACTATAAACTGTTTGATACGCGTTAACATCTAATGATTCATCCATTCTATTAATATATGGAGGTAATGGAATATGACCAATTTTATTTAATATATTAAAAATAGAATCTGAATAATCAAAAAATATTATAAAAAATATTCCTTGTTTAGAAACGACATGTCCTTCAAATATTTCATATTTTTGAAAAACAATTTTTGTTCCAAGAATTATTGATTTAGAATGACAAATTTGTACTAAAATACTTTTTTCATTAATAATCTTTTCTACCAAACATTCTATTTTTTTATTATTTTGAAAACCAAATAATCTTGCTGGAATAACGCGAGTATTATTTAATACTAAAACATCTCCTGAATTACATTGATCTAATATATTAAAAAATATTTCATGTCTTATCAAACCAGTATTACCATGTATAGATAATAATCGACATGTTGTTCTATTATGGTAAGGATAAGAAGATACTAAATATTTAGGAATTAAAAAACTAAAATTATTTAAATCCATTTTATATCCAATATAAATATACGTTTATGAAAATAAATTATTAATCAATATAATAATCAAATTATCTTAAATTAATACCATAAATTTTTATATATTAAATGACTAATTACGTAATATAGCAAAAAATTGTTTTTTCAAAATATCAATACACATATTTGTCATGTAATTAATTTCTTTTTCTTCGTATGTTTTATAAAAATTTTGAAAGACTAAAGATAAAGATACACTTTTTTTACCTTGTTGAGTAAACTCCCCTTTATATATATCAAATATTTTAACATCTATTATATCATTCAAAAACTGTTTTTTGCATACTTGAATAATATCTCCAACAAAAATACGATTATCTACCAAAATTGAAATATCTCTTGTGCTAATAGGAAATTCTGAAATCTCATTCATATTTATTAAATGATTAAAAGATATTTTTTTCCAAAATAATTCAAATAAAAATACATTACAATTAAAATTAAATTTTTTTAATAATATTGGATGTAAAGCACCAATACTACCAATAATTATATTTTTATGATAAATTACTGCACTTTGATGAGGGTGTAATCCATACACCGGTCTATAGCGAAAATCAATATTATTTAAGTATCCAATGGATTCTAATACACATTCTACATCTCCTTTAATATCATAAAAATCTAATTTTCTAATAGGAATATCCCAATGTTTTTTATGATTCATACTACCTATAATACCAGATAATAATAAATCTTGTTGTACTCCTAATGATTTCTGATAATTTGGCGTAAAACATAAACCACTTTCAAATAATTTAATTTCACTATATTGTCGATTTTGATGATATAAAAATATTTTAATTAAACCAACCCATAAAGAAAGACGCATACATGATAAATCTTGAGAAATAGGATTTATTAAAGATAAATATTTTTTATTAGGATAAAGTAAATTTTGACTTTTAAAATCTACAAAACTATAACTAATAATCTCATTATAACCCTTATCAATTAATGTATATTTCGCTCTTTTTAAAGTATTTTCTATAACGTGATGTCGCACAATAGGAAAATTATTATTTAAAGGCATAGGAAAAATATCATCATATTTATAAATTCTTACGATTTCTGAAATTATATCCACTTCAATTTTTATATCTAATCTCCATGTAGGAGGAGAAATATCATAAAAATTATTATTACTATAAATTATGTCATATCCTAAATTATTTAAAATATTATATACTATATTATAATTAATATTATATCCTAATATTTTTTTTATATTTTTATGATATAAACGTATAATTTTTATATAATTATAATATTTTTTAGAAATATATTTTATCATAGGACCAGAGTTACCACCACAAATTTTTAAAAATAAACTAGATATGTATCTTATTGCTTGTGTTTGTAACCCTGGATCAACATTATAATTATTTAAAATAAAATTTTGATTATTTTTTTTTAAATGATATAGCGAATTTTCTAACAATTCTGGATCAAGAAATACCGATCCAATAAGTAATGTAGTATGATTTAAATTAACAGGAAAAATATCAAAATCAATATTTCCAACTACAGATAAAACTTTATTCATATCAGAAATGACTATAATTTTATTATTTAAAACAATATTTTTATGATAATAATTTTTATGATTGGTAACATCAAAAAATTTTAAAAATATATTATTTATTTCATTTGATACACTAAATATATAAAAAGATTGTCCTAATTCTATAAATACATAATTAAAAATATCAATAACAATATTAACAGAATGAATATGACATCTTCTTAATCGTTCTTTCATCCACAATGGTGTTGTAATTTTTAAATTAAGATTTTTAATTAACATAGTTCTATAACTAATTGGAATATCATTTATTTCAATTTTTATTTTACATGTATTTTTTATATTTTTAGGAATATGAATATTATTAATTTTAGGTAATGGAAAATTATTTAAAACAGATATTTCACGAGCAATTCCTAAAATTCCTAAAGCATCCATTCTGTTAGGTGGAATATTTATCTTAAATATATTATCAATGTAAAAGTCATAGTTATAAAACTTTATTCCTACAGGTGCAATATTTGGTAATTCAATAATATCTTTTTTATTTCCAAACATATTTAAATCGTGGAATGAACATACTTGACCTTCTGAATACATATCACCAATTTTGACTAATTTAATTACTGTATCATTTGACAGTATAGCTCCACATGTTGCTATAACAACTTTCATATTAATTTTATATTTTTTTTTATTACAAATAATTTTTAATGTTTTTTTTTGATTAATATTGATTGTTAATATTTGAAAATCTTTTAAATCAGGATGATAACAACATGAAATAATTTCTCCAATGAAAACATTATTTAAGTTATTTAATACATTATGATTTATTTCCTCTACCTCTAAGCCAGATTGTGTCATTTGTTCATAAATATATTGAACATTAATTAAAGGATTAATCCAATCACATATCCATTTTTCACTAAATCTCATTAATAATACCTACTTCTTTTAAATTGTTTAAGAAATTTTAAATCGTTTTTTAAAAATAAACGTAAATCTTGTACACCATAATATAACATAATAATTCTTTCAATTCCAATTCCAAATGCTAATCCAGAATATATATTAGAATCAATATTAAATCTTTCTAGCACGTTTGGATGAACCATACCACAACCTAAGATTTCTAACCATGAATTATTATTTTGCATAATATCAACTTCAGAAGATAAAGTAGTAAAAGGAAAATAAGATGATCGAAATCTTATTTTCACATTTTTATTAAAAAAATCATTTAAAAAATGATTGATAATCCATTTTAAATGAGAAAAATTAATATTTTTATCAATTACTAAACCTTCTATTTGATGAAAAATTGGACTATGTGTTTGATCACAATCTTTACGATATACTTTTCCTGGAACAATAATTTTAATAGGTAATTTTTTTTTTTTGATAATATGAATTTGCATATTTGATGTTTGAGTTCTCAATAATCTTACAGAATCAAACCAAAAAGTATCTTGAAAGTTACGAGCAGGATGATATTTTGGTATATTTAAAGCTTCAAAATTATGAAATTCATCCTCTATTTCTAATCCTCCATGAATAATATCAAATCCTAATTTATAAAAAAAAGATTCTATATAATAAATATTTTGAGTAATGGGATGCATAGATCCAATATCTTCTCTTCTTCCTGGAAGAGAAATATCAATTTGTTCTAAAAATATTTTATTTTGTATTTTTAAATCTTCTAAATATAATTTTTTAATTTTAATTTCTTTCTGAATATATTTTTTTATATCATTAATTAATTTCCCAAAATCTTTACGATTTTCAGAAGATATACCTTTTAATTTATTAATTTCTAATTGAATATGTCCTTTTTTACCTAGATATTGAACTCTTAATGCTTCTAAATCATTTATATTTTCAATTATATCAATAGCTTTTTTAAAAATTTGAATAAATTTATTTTTATTAATAGTTTTTTTTTTCATTTTAATTAATTATTAAATTACATATTAATGATATAAAAGCTTCCAAATAAAGGAAGCTCATACTAAAATTTGACTATATTATAATATAAAAATAAATTAATAAGTTTGCTGTAAAATATCTTGAGATTTTTTGACTAATAAATTAAATGTATTTTGATCACAAAACGCAAGATTAGATAAAGATTTACGATTTATAATAATGTTTAATTTCTTTAATCCATATATAAAATTACTATATGATATACGATTTTGTCGAGTTGCTGCATTAATCCGAGCAATCCATAATCTTCGAAATTGTCTTTTCTTTTGCCGTCTATCACGATACGCATATTGACCAGCTTTAATAACTGCTTGACAAGCAACTCTATACACACGAGATCTAGCACCGTAATATCCTTTTGCTTGTTTTAAAACTTTTTTATGACGAGCATGAGCAGTTACACCTCGTTTTACACGAACCATTGAATCTCCTATTTACAAAATAATAAATTATTTTAATTTAAAATATTAATTAAAATAAGGAAAAAAAGATTGAACATGCATTCGATCTTTTTTTGAAACAATTACTTTAACACGAAGATGTCTTTTTCGATGAGATGTTTTTTTTGTTAAAATATGACGTAAATTAGATTGTTTACGTTTAAATTGACCAGATGAAATGCTTTTAAATCTTTTAGAAGCACTTTTTAATGTTTTCATTTTAGGCATAATTTATGATACCTGAATTTAAGTAATTAAAAAATAATAAAACTATTTTTTTTTAGGATTTAATACCATAATCATTTGTCGACCTTCTACTCTTGTAGGAAATGATTCTAAAACAGAAAATTTCATTAAATCTTTTTGAACTCTTTGTAATACTTGAATGCCAAGATCTTGATGAGCCATTTCTCGTCCTCTAAATCGTAATGTAATTTTTACTTTATTCCCTTGTTCTAAAAATTTAATTAAATTACGTAATTTTACTTGGTAATCACCTTCTTCCGTACTAGGTCTGAATTTAATTTCTTTTATTTGAACAATTTTTTGTTTTTTTCTTTGTTCTTTTAAATTTTTATTCTTTTCATATAAAAATTTACCATAATTCATAATTCGACACACTGGAGGTGTTGCATTAGGACTAATTTCGACTAAATCAACTCTTTCATATTCAGCGTATTGTAACGCTTTTTTTAAATTCATAATACCAATTGATTCATTATTAATTCCAATTAATCTAACTTGTCGTGCTTTTATTTCATCATTAATTCGATTAGGTTTGATTAATTGAATACGATTTCCAATTTTAATACTTTATTCCTCCATTTGATAAAAGTTACAATTTTGAATTTCAAATTGTAATTTTTTTATAAAAATATCTATATCTATTAATTTAATAGTTTTATTTGATCTATTACGAATACTAATTTTATTTAATTTAATTTCTTGATCACCACAAATTAATATATAAGGAATTCGTTCAATAGTATATTTACGAATTTTAAAATTAATTTTTTCATTTTTTATATCATATTTTACACGAATACCTAAATTAAAAAGTTTTTTCATAATTTTAATAACATATTCATTATGATTCATATTTACATTGATTACTACAACTTGTACAGGTGATAACCAAGTAGGTAAAAAACCTGAATATTCTTCTAATAAAATACCAATAAATCTTTCTATAGATCCTAATATTGCTCTATGTATCATAACAGGAGTTTTTCTATTATTATTATGATCTATATAAAAAGAAGAAAATCTTTTTGGTAAATAAAAATCAAGTTGTATTGTACCACACTGCCATAATCTACTTAAACTATCTTCTAAAATAAATTCAATTTTAGGACCATAAAATGCTCCTTCACCGTTTTGTATTTGAAAATTAAGATTACTTATCAATAAAGCATTCTTTAAATCTTGTTCTGATTTATCCCAAATTTTATCATTACCAATTCTTTTTTTTGGTCTAGTTGAAAGATTAATATGTATTTTTTTAAAATTAAATACTTTATAAACATCAAAAATCATTTTAATACAATTTATAATTTCAATTTGTACTTGATTTTCTGTACAAAATATATGAGCATCATCTTGAGTAAAGTTACGTAATCTCATTAAACCATGTAGAGAACCTGAAGATTCATTACGGTGACATATACCAAATTCTGACATACGTACCGGAAGATCTCGATATGATTTTAAATCACAATTAAAAATTTGTATATGAGCAGGACAATTCATGGGTTTAATAAAATATTCTTGATATTCAGACATAGTAGAAAATATAGAATCTTTAAAGTTTTCAACATGACCACTAATTTCCCACATAGATTTATGCATCATAATAGGTGTTTTAACTTCTTCATATTTTGCTTCGCGTAATTTACAACGAATAAAATTCTTTAATTCTTGAAAAATAATTAATCCATTATTATGCCAAAATATCATCCCTGAAGCTTCTTCTTGAATATGATATAATTTCATTTTTTTATTAATTAATCTATGATCTTTATTTTTTATCGCCTCTAAATTATTTAAATATTGTAATAACTGATTATTATTTAACCAAACTGTTCCATAAATACGTTGTAACATATTATTAAACTTACTACCTTCCCAATAAGCTCCAGAACAATTTTGTAATTTAAAATTTGTACAAAATTTTATATTAGATGATTGAGCCCCTAAACTAATATCTAAATATTTTTCATGATAATACACATCAATCATATCATGATCATGAAAATATTTTTTAATATATTCTAATTTATAGATTTCACCCTGTTTTTTGAAAATAACTTTTAAATCTTTTTTTAACATACTATAATAAGTAATAAAATATTTTTTATTAATTAATTTCTTCATCAATACTTCTAAATCTAAAATATCCTTTTTATTAACCGTATCATTTATATCAATATCACAATAAAATCCTTCTTTAAAAATATTACCTATACCTATTTTAGCATATGGCCATTTTTTTTTGCAAGCATATGATAATAATTGTATACAAGAACGTTGAATAAAACTAATAGATTGTTTATCTTTCATTGTTAAAATGCATACATTCGAATTTTTATTAATAATAGTATTAATATGTACAAAATTTTTATTAACAATTGCACCAACGGAAATTTTTCCTAATCCCTTTTTAATATCTTCTGCTACTTTTAGTAATGAAACAGTATTTTCTGTATATACTCGGTTCATCCCATTAAGTAACGTAATAACAAGCATTCCGTATCCTTATATAAAACATGTTGTGCAATATTGAATTATATTATACACAAAAAAAATAAATAAACATAAATTTATTTATTATAATAAAATATTAATAAACTAATTTTTATAAATATATAAAATACATAGTAATTATATACAATACCAGTCATTCTCGACTGGTATAAATATTAAAAACGACTATCAATAGATTTTGCTAATTGAGATAAAATTAAAACACTATCATCCCACCCTAAACATGGATCTGTAATAGATTGACCATATAATAATTTATCTTTATTGACTACTTTTTGTGATCCTTCTTCTAAAAAACTTTCAATCATTACACCAGCAATATTCATTGAACCATCCATAATTTGTTTACATACTGCATCTGCAACATTACATTGTAATTGATGTTGTTTAAAACAATTACCATGACTAAAATCAATCATCAAATATTCTGGTAAATTAAATTTTCTTAAATTTGATACCGCTAATTGAATATCATTAGAATGATAATTAGGATATTTTCCTCCACGCATAATAATATGTCCAAATGGATTTCCACTAGTATGATTAATAGTCATTTTTCCATCTTTATCTGGAGCTAAAAATAAATGACGAACCTGAGCTGCTCGAATTGCATCTATTGCAATACTAATATTTCCATCAGTTCCATTCTTAAATCCTACTGGACATGATAATGCAGAAGCCATTTCACGATGAATCTGACTTTCTGTAGTACGAGCTCCAATTGCACCCCAACTAATTAGATCAGCAATAAATTGACCAACTACAATATCTAAAAATTCTGTAGCTGCAGGAATACCTAACCGATTAATATCTAATAATAATTTACGAGCTACTGATAATCCATGATTAACTCGAAAACTGTTATTAATATCTGGATCAGAAATTAATCCTTTCCAACCTACTACAGTTCTAGGTTTTTCAAAATATGTACGCATAACAATTTCTAGTTTAGAATAATATTTTTTACGTACTATATTAAGTTTCTGAGCATATTCTACAGCTGCTTCTGGATCATGTACTGAACATGGTCCTATAATGACTAACAAACGTTTATCTTTTCCTGTCATAATATTAGAAATATTTTTACGAGCAATAATAATATTATCCATAATTTCTGAAGTAAGAGAATGACATTTTGCTAAATCATTAGGAGTAATTAATGGATCAATACGTATCGTACGCAGTTCATCTGTTTTTTTCATTATTTTCTCTAAAATTAATTAATTTTCTTTATAATTATAATATAGTAGTAATTTGATAAGATAAATTAACTAATAAAAATTTAAAATTACTAAAGTATGCATAATAAAAAATAATAAATTATTTTTAAATATATCATCTAATTCATGTGTAAATAATGATATAAATAAAAACTTATATACTTTCATCGCAATAATAAAATATTATATTAATATTACGAAAATATATAAAACAATAAATTCAATAAATATTGTGAATTTATAAAAATGCAAAACCAAATATAAATAAAAATTAAAATTTTATTAAATTAATAATATAATATTAAAATATTAAAAATTTTATTAACTATAGATATAAATAAAATCTTAAAATTTATCATATAAAAATTTAAACTCTAACATTACATAAATATTATGAATATAAAAAAAATATGGAAAGGAATTACTGTAACAAATGATGCAAAAAAACAAATTAAATATTTAATAAAAAAAAATAATAACACTCAATCTATTCAAATTAACATTAAAAAATCTGGATGTGCTGGATTCCGATATGACTTATCTTTAATATCTTGTAAACACGAAAATATTGATAAAAAATATTATATTTATCAAAAAGATGGAATTATGATACAAATTCCTATAAAATATATGTATTTAATTGATGGAACAACAATAGATTTCTTAAAAGGAGATGGAATTAATATGAAATTTCAATTTAATAATCCTAATACCCAAGAATTTTGTGGTTGTGGTGAAAGTTTTAATATAATTCATACTGAATAACTTCTAAAATATTACCAACATAATAAAAAGTGATTTTTTTTCCCTCGGGTAATTAAAGTAAATTTTCCAAATAATTTATCTGAATAACAAAATAAATATTTTGGATTTATTTCTTTTCTATTATTGATTCGAATAGCATGAGAAATAATTAATTGATATGCATGAGTACGAGAAGAAGATAATTTAGAATTTACTAAAACTTGACGTAAATCTTCATATCCATTCAAAACTAATGACATCATACCATCTTTTTTTAATTGATAAAAATCATATTCTGTTAATTTATGAAAATTTCCAGAAAATAAAATATTAGTAATTCTTTTTGCTGAATTTAATTCTTCTTGACCATGTATCATTTTTGTTACATAATCTGCAAGAATAGATTTGGGATAAAAAAATTGATTTTTCATATTACTTTGTTTATTTATTTGATCAATCTCTTTAATCTTTAAAAAAGTAAATAATTTTAAAAAATCAATAATTTTATCATCACTAGTATTTAACCAAAATTGATAAAATGCATAAGGTGTAGTTTTTGTACTATTTAACCAAATGGTTGTATTTTTTTCTGTTTTCCCAAATTTAATACCATTTGATTGAGTTAATAATGGAGTAGTAAGCCCAAATACTTGTATATGACATAATCTGCGTACTAAATCAATACCAGAAGAAATATTACCCCATTGATCAGAACCTCCAATTTGTAAAGTTACATGGTATTTTTTATATAACTGTAAAAAATCATATGATTGCAATAAATTATAAGAAAATTCTGTGAAAGATATTCCTTGATCAATACGATTAATTCTATTTTTTACAGACTTTCTGTTCATCATTTTATTTATTGAAAAATATTTTCCAATATCGCGTAAAAATGAAATAATATTTATTTTTTTAAACCAATCATAATTATTTACAATAATAGGAGAAATAAAATTTAAATTTTTAAATAAACAAGATATTTGACTTTTAATCTTTGTACTCCATTTTATTGTCATGTCAGAAATTTCAATTAATCTTTCTTTATCTTTAAAACTTGGATCACCAATTAATCCTGTAGCACCTCCTATTAAAACAACAATATTATGATTATATTTTTGAAACCACTTTAAGCATAATAAAGGTAAAAGATGACCTACATGTAAACTATCAGAAGTTGGATCAAATCCACAATATAATGTAATAATATTATGGTTGATTTGTTTTTCTAAATCATGAATATTACTAATTTTTGAAACAAAACCTCTTACTTGTAATTCATCTAAAAGATTTAACTTAACCATAAAATTTTAAAACCTTATATAATTTTTAAATTATTCATATAATCTTAAAAATAATAAATAAAAACATAATTTTTATTATATTTCATATTATAAAACACACATTTTATCCTAACTAATATTATAAAATATATATACTTACAATCAATATGAGTCAATTTCATAATATTCTATATTGAAAATAATATTTATCATTAATATAAATATACATTTAATACTAAATATTTTCATAGAAATTTTTCTAATTTATCAACAACTATTTGAGTATAATAATCTACTTCAATATTTACTATATCTCCCACAACTCTACTTGAAATATTAGTACTACATAAAGTTTCTGGAATAAAATAAACATAAAAAATATTTTGACTTATTCCACTAACTGTTAAACTGATTCCATCAATTGCAATAAATCCTTTTAAAAAAATATATTTCATAATAAATATATTATTGACCTGAAAAAAAATTTTTTTATTTTCTTTTATATGAATAATATTATGTATTATTGCTGTACTAATAATATGACCAGTTAATAAATGACCACCAATTTCATCACCAAATTTTAACGATCGTTCAATATTAATTTTTGATCCAACATGTAATAACGACAAATTAGTAATTCTTAATGTTTCCTTCATAATATCAAAATAAACATATTCATATTTAATTTTTGTTACAGTTAAACAACAACCGTTGTTTGATACAGAAGCACCAATTTTTAAATTTGATATTAAATCATTTGGAAATTTTATTTGATATGTACAAAATTTATATTTTTTTTTTATAGACGATATAACAGCTATTCCTTGTATAATACCAGTAAACATAATCACTTCCATAGATTTTGAAATTAGTAGACATATTATATAATATAATATATGATAGTAAAAATAATAAAAAATTTTATAATCATTTGATATAATTAATATATATGTATACAAAAAAATATAATCGTATAATATTCTATATTATATATAATAAATATACTTAGATGATAAAATTGTTTAATATATGCGTTCGTAGCTCAGTTGGTTAGAGTGTCACTATGACATAGTGAAAGTCAGTGGTTCAAATCCACTCGAACGCAATAATTATATGTAATAAAAATAATATTAATAATATTAATTACAATAATGAGATATAACTACATTGATTACAGAATTCATAAAATTAATTAATAAAAATCAATCTTTATTACTATCTTATAGTGGAGGATTAGATTCTACCGTATTATTATTTCAACTCATTAAATTTCAAAAAAAATATCCATCTTTAAATTTAAGAGCTATTCATATCAATCATCAGCTAAATATTAAATCAAAACAGTGGAGTAACCACTGTAAAAAAATGTGTAATACTATTAATATCCCCTTAATAACCGAAAATATCATTATACCTAATCAAAATAATATTCAAGCAATCGCTCGAAAAATAAGATATAAAACCATCGAAAAACATATGAACAAAAACGAAATATTATTAACCGCACATCATTTAGATGATCAATGTGAAACATTATTTTTATCTCTTAAACGAGGCAGTGGTTTATCTGGTTTATCCGGTATGTCATATTCTACTATTTTAAAAAAAAATAAAATCATTTTTAGACCATTATTACAATATCAAAAAAGTCAATTATATACATGGGCAATATTAAATAATCTACATTGGATTGAAGATGATAGTAATTTAAAAAATCAATATGATCGAAATTTTATAAGAAATGTAATTATAAAAAAAATAAAGGGAAAATGGCCATTCTTTATAAACAATTGTTATAGAAGTATGCATATCTGTCATATACAAGAAAAATCTTTAAACCATTTTTTAGATAATTCATTATCAAAATATTTAATTTGTCATAACATATTAAATATTAAAAAATTTCATATTATTCACAAAGAAACACAAATTTTAATTATCCGAAGATGGATACAAAAATATGCAAAATTAATACCTACTTATCTTCAAATTCAAAATATTTATAATCATTTAATTATTAATTATCAAAAATATCAAAAATATAAAGTAGTGTTTAAAAATTTTGAAATATGTCGATATAAAAATAAAATTTTTAAAATCCCTATTAATAATCCCATAAAAAACAAAATATTATTTTGGTATGATTATAAAATTCCAATACAACTTCCCCAGGAACTGGGAGTAATCATGACAAACCAACATGGAACAAAAATACCAAAACCTAAAATAAATGATTTAGTAAGTATTAGATTTCAAACAGATAAAAAAATATTAATAAATAAAAAATATAAAACATCCATAAAAAACATATGGCAACATTTTAAAGTACCTCCATGGAATCGAAATCGTATACCATGTCTATTTTATAATAATAAATTAATTTACATTATTGGAATTATATTAATTTATAATCCTAAAAATAATAATACTAATTATTGGAATATATCATGGGTTAATAATTTTAAAAATTATAACTAAATTAAAAATTTTTTTTTATAAAATTTAAATCAATTCGTTTATATAATGGATAAAATAAATTAATATTATGATTTAATAATGGCTTATTAATATTATTCCAAGATAATCTAGTCATTAAAAATAATTCTGTTCTTTTAGCTAAATCTGGTACAATAGGTTTCATACAAATCATAATAATACGAAATAAATTTATACCCATAGAACAAATGTTATGTAGTTTAATATAGTTTTTTGTAATTGAGATTGTCCATGGTTTTTGATCATTAATATACTGATTAGCTATATTTGATAATTCTATAATTTTTCGAATAGCCAAATGAAATTCTCTTTTTCTAAAGAAATAACTAATTAATTGAGTAGCATGAATAAAAGTATGATATAATTTTTTATTATCTAATTCAAATGATAATATATTACTAAAATAATTATTTAAAAAACTAGCACTACGAGAAGCTAAATTAACTATTTTATTTACAATATCCGAATTAATTCTATTTGTAAATTCTTCTAAATTAATTTCAATATCTTCAATTTTTGAAGATAATTTAGATGCATAATAATATCGCAAACTATCAGAATCTAAATATTTTATCCATTTCTTCACAGAAATTAAAGAACCTCGAGATTTAGATAACTTTTTCCCATTTAAAGTAACATGTCCATGAACAAATATTCGAGTCGGTTTTCTAAAATTAATACTTTCTAGAATCGCGGGCCAAAAAAGAGTATGAAAATAAATAATATCTTTCCCAATAAAATGATATAATTTTACTTGAGAATCTATATTCCAAAATTCATAAAAATTTAAATATTTATTTTTATTGCATAATTCTTTAAATGTACTAATATAACAAACTGGAGCATCCAACCATACATAAAAATATTTTTCTGGCATATCAGGAATTTTAAAACCAAAATACGGAGTATCTCTAGAAATATTCCATTTTTTCAAACCTATATTAAACCATTCTTGTGTTTTATTAAACACTGGTTTTTGTAAAACTCCAGAATTTATCCACGTGTTTAATTTTTTTTTGAACATATTTAAATCAAAAAATAAATGTAATGAACTACAAACAATAGGTTGAGTGTAAGAAATATTAGATATTGGATTAATTAATTCTATTGCTTTATAAATAGCACCACATGTTTCACAATTATCTCCATATTGATCACTAGAATAACATATAGGACATGATCCTGTAACAAATCTATCTGGTAAAAATATTTTTTCTTTTGTATCATATAATTGAAATATTATTTTTTCTTTAATTAATTGATTAACTTTTAAAGTGTAATATATTTTTTTTACAAAATATTTATTTTCGTAATTATGAGTTGAAGAATAATGATCATATAAAATATTAAAAGATTTTAAATCAAATTTATGTTCTTTAAAAATAGAATAAATTAATTTCTCTGGAGAAATAGACATTTCTCTTGATTTCATCATAATTGCTGTACCATGAGCATCATCAGCACAAATAAACCATACTTCATTACCTATCATTTTTTGATATCGTACCCATATATCTGCTTGAATATGTTCTAACATATGTCCAATATGCATTGATCCATTAGCATATGGCAATGCACAAGTGACTAAAATTTTTTTTTTCATAAAATAATAATTTTTAAGTAATTTTAAATATTCCATTGATAATACATTACATATTTGTTTTTTATAAATATTTTTATAAAATTATCATATAAATACGTTATATATTTTAAAATATAATAAAATATATATTTTTAAGATGCCCAATTAGTATGAAATACACCTTCCTGATCATGTCTTTTATAAGTATGCGCACCAAAATAATCTCTTTGTGCTTGAATTAAATTAGCAGAAGAACATGATGTGCGATAACTATCATAATATGAAATAGCAGCAGAAAAAACAGGAACAGAAATGCCATATTTTATAGCACAAGATACTACTTGACGTAGAGTATTCTGATATTTATTAGCAATTTCCTGAAAATAAGGTGATAACAATAAATTGATTATTGTATTATCATACTGATATACCTCAACAATTTTTTTTAAAAAACTTGCTTGAATAATACAACCTGAACGAAAAATTTTAGCAATATTACTATACTTTAAATTCCAATGATATTTTTTAGAAGCATTATTTAATTGTAAAAATCCTTGTGAATACGAAATAATTTTTCCTAAATATAATGATTGTCTAATTTTTTCTATAAAATCTGCCTGATTATGTAAAATATAATTATTTTTTGGACCTAATAATATATTAGAAGCTAATATTCTTTGTGATTTTAAAGAAGATATATATCTAGCAAAAACAGACATAGTAATTAAAGTTAATGGTTCATGTAATTCTAACGCTTCTTTACAAGTCCATTCACCAGTACCTTTACTATCCGCTTGATCTAAAATACAATCTATTAAATCGTCACCATTATCATCTTTTTTAATAAAAATATCTTTAGTAATTTGAATTAAATAACTATTTAATTCACCTTTATTCCATTGAGAAAATACATCAGAAATATCTTTATTACTTAAATTTAAAATATGTTTTAACATTGAATAAGATTCTGCAATTAATTGCATATCAGAATATTCAATACCATTATGAACCATTTTAACATAATGACCAGAACCATCTGGACCAATATACGAAATACAAGATTCATCATCTACTTTTGCTGATATTGCTTGTAAAATAGGTTTAACAAAATTATATGCACTTTTTTTACCTCCAGGCATAATAGAAGGTCCTGTTAATGCTCCATATTCTCCTCCTGAAATTCCAGCTCCAATAAAATTAATATTATATTTTAATAAATTATTATATCTACGAATAGTATCTTTATAAAACGAATTACCACCATCAATAATGATATCACCTTTCGTTAAATAAGGCACAATCATTGATATTATATCATCCGTTGGTTGTCCTGATTGAACCATAAGTAAAATACATTTAGGACCTTTTAAAGAAATAATAAAATCATGAATTAAAAAAAATGGAAATATTGTTTTATTTGAAAAATTCTTCATTACATATTCTGTTTTTTGAGGAGTACGATTAAATATAGAAACATTATATCCATGATTTGCAATATTTAACGCTAAATTACGACCCATGACAGCCATACCTATAACTCCAACATCATTCTTTTGCATTAATTAAACTCCAATATGTAAAACCAATAATTATAAATACTATAGATGAAAATTTAAAATATTACACTATTTAAAAACTACCACAATATATTTATTAATATTTTAAATAAATTAAATAAAAATTTTACTATTATACAAGTAGTAATAATGTAGTAATACTATTTATTTATATTTTTATGTATTCTTCGATTTCTTAAATTATTAATTAAATCATTAAAATCTAAATTTTGATTATGTAATAATACTAATAAATGATATATAAGATCAGAAGATTCATTAATAAAATCTATTTTATTTTTATTTAAAACAGAAATCACTACTTCAACAACTTCTTCACCAACTTTTTGTGATATTCTATTAATACCTTGTTGATGTAAACTAGTAGTATATGAAGAATTATATTTTAAATATTTCTTATTTTTAATGATTTTATCTAAATAAAACAAATATGTAAAATGTGTCTTTTCACCAAAAAAACAACTACTTTTCTGGATATGGCAAGTCAAATTAATAGAATTAGCTAATATTAATAAAACATCACAATCACAATCTATATTCATTTTTAATACATGTAAAAAATGACCTGACTTTCCCCCTTTAATCCATAATTTTTCTCTAGTTCTAGAATAAAATGTAACTATTTTATGTCTTTGAGTATCATCTAAAGCTTTATCATTCATATAACCATGCATTAAAACTTCACCGGAAATAAAATGTTGTATTATACACGGCATTAGTCCGTTAACTTTTTCCCAATTAATACTCAATAACTGATGAGTATTTAACATAATCTGATTTCTATCCCCATATTCATTAAAAATTTTTTTAATTTTCTAATATTAAATGTATTATTATGAAATACAGATGCTGCTAAAGAACCTTCAACATTTGAAAATTTAAAAACATTATAAAAATCATACATAGTACCTGCTCCTCCAGATGCTATTAATGGTACAGAGCAAACTTGTTTAATTTTTTTTAATTGTTTAATATCATATCCATAACACATTCCATCTTGATTCATCATATTGATTACAATTTCTCCAGCACCTCTTTGTTGTACTTCTTTTACCCAAGAAAGAGTTTTCAAATTAGTTTTTTTTGTCATATTAGAATCACCTGTATATTGATACACATGATAACAATCACTTTTTTTGTCATACCATGAATCTATACCAACTACAACACATTGTGTTCCAAAACGATCAGCAATACGAGTGATTAAATCAGGATCATTAATAGCAGGAGAATTTATTGAAATTTTATCCGCACCAAATTCTAAAATTGTACTTACATCTTTAAGATTTTTTATACCTCCAGCTACACAAAAAGGAATATTAATTACTTCAGCAATTTTACGTATCCACATTTTGTTAACTAATTTATTACATACAGATGCAGTAATATCATAAAATACTAATTCATCCGCTCCATCTATAGCATATTTTTTAGCTAATGATATAATATCACCCATAATTTTATGTTCACGAAATTGTATTCCTTTAACTACCTGACCATTTTTTACATCTAAACATGGGATAATTCTCTTTGCCAACATTTCATTGCCTCTACTATAGTAAATTTATTTTCCAGCAAACTCCGTCCAACAATAACATGTTTGACTCCAGTATTTTTTATATCTTTAATATCACTAAGGGTACTGATTCCACCTGAAGCTTGAAAATGAATAGTAGGAAATTTATTCACCATTTCTTTATATAATGCTACATTTGGACCAAATAAAGTTCCATCTCGAGAAATATCTGTACATAAAACATGTTTGATGTTTACAGACAATAATTTTTCTAAAATATTTTCTAATTCTATATAAGTATTTTCTTCCCATCCATTAATAAAAATTATTTTTTTATTATTTTCCATAATACGAATATCTAATGCTGCTACAATAAAATCATTACCATATACATCAATCCATTTTTTAATTTCATTAATTTTCTTAATCATAGATGATCCAATTACTACCCTATTAACACCTAATAAAAAAAAATATTCTATATCATAAATATCACGAATACCACCTCCTATTTGTATGTAACGTTTAAATATATCCATAATTTTAAAATATATTGTTTTTTGTTTATTTTTAGGATTTCGAGCACCATTTAGATCAACTATATGAACAATATTGATCCCTGAACATATATATTGCTTTAATATATTATATAATTTATAATTATAATATTTTAATAAATTATAATTTCCTTGATATAATCGAACTATTTTAGAATTCATAATATCTAAAGCTGGAATAATCATAGCTTCACATCTCTAAAAAATTTAATAATAATTTTGAACCAAATAAACCAGATTTTTCTGGATGAAATTGTACACCGAAAAAATTATTTTTTTGAATTACTGAACTAAAATGAATACCATAATAAGATTCTGATATAGTATATTGATTTACTGGAATAGCATAACTATGATTAAAATAAAACCATTCCCCTGATTTAATTCCTATAAATAAAGGATGTTCTTTAGAAAATACAATTTGATTCCAACCAGTATGAGGTAATGGTAATTTACCAACATTTAATAATAATACAGAAGAATCTATAATACCTATCATTTTAATACCTTGTGATTCTTCACTAAATGAAGATAATAATTGCATACCTAAACATATTCCCAATACTGGATAAGTCAAATTTTTTATTATTGTAATTAATTTTTTTTTATACAACTGTTTCATAATTGATACAGAACTACCTACCCCTGGAATTAATAATTTATCAGCACTTAAGATTGTATTAGCATCATCTGTTATTATAGGATAATATCCTAATTTTTCAATTGATAATTTTACAGATAATAAATTAGAACAATTAGTGTCTAATATCACTATATTCATGTTATAACATCCCTTTTGATGTCGGTAAACTAACTCCTGTAATATTAATAGCTTGTTTTAAAGATCTACCAAAAGCTTTAAATAAACTTTCAATTTGATGATGATCATTTGTACCTGTACTAATTAAATGAATTGTGCTTTTCATAGAAAATGATAAAGATTGAAAAAAATGTTCTACCATATTTGTACTAAAATCACCTACAAATTGATAATTAAATTTACCTATAAATTTTAAATATGATCGTCCAGATAAATCTAAAAGACAATATCCAGAACTTTCATCCATTGGAACATGAAATCCAAATCTATGAATTCCTAATTTATTACCTAAAGATTTTAGAATAGCATTCCCTAGAACAATCCCAGTATCTTCAATAATATGATGATCATCAACATTAATATCTCCATCAACATGTATATTCATTTTAATATTAGCATGAATAGCAATTTGTTCTAACATATGATTAAAAAAATTAATTCCAGTATTAATTTTATTATGTCCTGATTTATCTAACCACAATTCAATTATAATTTTTGTTTCTTGAGTATTTCGAAAAACTTTTATATATCTATTTCCATTATATAAAATATTATAAATATCATCCCAATTCAATTTATTTCTCTTATATAATATTCCTTGAATACCTATTTTTTTTGCTAATTGTATATCTGTTATTCTATCTCCAATAACATAACTATTCTTTTTATCCAATGTATTATGCACTATCCATGATGTTAATAACCCTGTATTAGGTTTTCGACAATCACAACAATCAGTATATAAATGTGGACAAATTAAAATATAATCAAAAACAATACCCTGTGAAAAAAATATATCTAACATAAATTTATGAGGTGTAATAAATGAACTATATGGAAAACTAGAAGTATATAAACCATCTTGATTACTAACCATAACTAATTTAAAATTTAATTGAATTAATTTTTTAAGTACAGTAATAACACAAGGTTCAAATACTAATTTATCCATTTGATCAACTTGAAAATTATCCGATGGTTCTTGAATTAATGTGCCATCACGATCAATAAATAATATTTTTTCTTGCACAGATATTCCTTGAAAATTAACTTACAATGAATATTAAACTATATTTTTTAACCCTTGAATTAAATGTAAACATTCTTTTTTAGTGCCAATAGATATTCTAATACATCCTTGTAATCCATATTCATGATCTTGGTTTCTTACAATAATTCCTTGATTCCACAATTTTTGAAATACATTATGAACAGAAAAAAATTTTACTAATATAAAATTTGCTTCACTCATAAACACTTTATTTACCAAATTTATTTTATTTAAATGATTCAACAACCAAGATTTATTTTTATTTAATTCTAATACATTATTTCTCATAATTTGAATGTATTGATTCTGTAACGCTTGATATGCTATATCTATTACAGGTAATGATAAAGGATATGGAGTAATTACTTTTTTTAATAAACTAATAATATCATGATGAGCTAAAGTAAAACCACACCTAATACCAGCTAATCCGAAAGATTTTGATAATGTTCTTAAAATAACTAGATGAGAAAATTTTACTATTAAATCAGATAAACTATGTTCATAACAAAATTCAATATATGCTTCATCTATAATTACTAAACATTTCCTATAAGTTATTTTTAATAAATTAATAATATCTATTTTATTTATTACATGACCTGTAGGATTATTAGGACGACAAATATATATTAATTTTACATTATTTAAATTAGCTTGAATATCAGATATATTCAGAGTTTTATTAAAAAATAGTGGAATTATTTTATTATGAATATTATATATTTCTGAAATCTTAGAATACATTGAATAAGTAGGTGAAAAAGTAATAATGGAATCTTGTTTAGGAGAACAAAATACCTTTATTAATAACTCAATAGCTTCATCAGACCCTCTACTCACTAAAATATTTTTCGTAGAAATTTTAGAATATTCAGAATATTTTAAAATTATATTTTTTGGTTGACATTCGGGATAACGATTAAATTTTAAATTACTAAGATTAAATATCATACCTTGAGGATATTCATTTGCATTTAACCAAACATCTCCTGTACCACCAATTTTTCTTGCAGATCGATATTCTTGAAATAATAAAATATTTTTACGAGATAATTTTTTAATACTACTTTTCATAATTCTTTCCAAGAGAATTAACACGTATTGTTACAGCATTACTATGAGCATCCATTTTTTCAAATAAAGATAAACACTGTACTGCTTTAGAAACATTTTTTAAACCATAAGATGTCAATTCTTGCACACTAATACGTTTTTGAAAATCTATTACACTTAACCCTGAAGCAGAAACAGCACTACCATAAGTTGGTAAAACATGATTAGGTCCAGAAATATAATCTCCAACTGATTCAGGTGACCAATGACCTAAAAATATTGATCCAGCATTAACAATATTTTTTAATATACATCTCGGTTTTTTTGTTTGAATAATTAAATGTTCTGGAGCATAATGATTAGATATTTCTATACATTCTAACAAATTACTTGTAACAATCAATCTACTATTCTTTAATGCACTTAAAATAATATCTTTTCTAGATAAATAAAATATTTGTTTATTAATTTCTAATAATACTTTTTGTGCTATTTTTTCATCAGGAGTTAATAAAATAACTTGAGAATCAGGTCCATGTTCAGCTTGAGATAATAAATCAGCAGCAATAAACGAAGAATTAGCAAAACAATCTGCAATAATCAATAATTCAGATGGACCTGCAATCATATCAATAGAAAAATCTGATAGCAATTGATTTAATTGTAATTTTGCTTCTGTAACATACGCATTTCCTGGACCAAATACTTTATTGACTTTTGTAATTGTTTCTGTTCCAACAGCAAGAGCAGCAATAGCTTGAGCACCACCAATTTCAAATATATTTTTAATTCCACATATTTTCGCAACATATAAAATCTCATTAACAATTGGAGGAGGAGAACACAATATAATATTTTTGCAACCTGCAATAGAAGCTGGTATTGCTAGCATCAATACACTAGAAAACAAAGGAGACAATCCGCCAGGAATATATAAACCAACCGATTCAATAGGAATAATCATTTGTTGACAACGTATACCAGGTTGAATATCTATATCAATTATTTTCATATTTTGATGTAAATGAAATTTATAAATATTTTTAAAAGATGACAAGATTGATTTTTTAAAATCTTGATTCACTAAACATTCAGATTTATCAATTTTATCCTGAGAAACTTTAAAATTATTTAATGTTACATTATCAAATTTTTTAGTATACTTATATAATGCTTTATCTCCTAAATTCATAACATTTGATATAATTTTTTTAACTGTTTTTTTAACATGATTTTGTTTTAATATTTTTGGTCTCAATAATATATTTTGTTTCTGAATAGAATTCAGATTATTCCAGTAAGTTATTTTATTTGTAAATAACATATTTTACTCCATCATTTTTTCGATAGGTAATACTAAAATCGAACTAGCTCCTAAAGCTTTTAATCTTTCCATAGTTTCCCAAAATAATGTTTCACTACTAACCATATGCATTGCTACTTTATTAGTTTCTCCTGCTAATTTGGATATTGTAGGATGCTCTGCTCCATGTAATAAAGATATTACTTCATTTAATTTAGACGATGGAGCATGTAACATAATATATTTAGATTCTCGTGCTTTTATTACACCATCAATACGAGTGATCAGTTTATTAATAAGTATTATTTTATTGTTTGAAATATTTCCAAATCTTGATATTAAACAAGCACGAGAAGAATAAATCACTTCTACTTCCTGTAATCCATTTTCCTCTAAAGTGGCACCAGTAGAAATTAAATCACATATAGCATCAGATAAACCAGCAACAGGTGCAACTTCTACAGAACCATTTAATATAAAAAAATTAAATTTTATACCTTGATCATCAAAATACTTTTTTAGTAAAAAGGGATAAGAAGTTGCAATACAAGAATTTTTAAAACTTTGTATTCCAATATACTTTTGATTACAAGGTATAGAAAGAGATAAACGGCAAATACCAAAATCTAAATGTTTAAGTATAGTATAAAAAAATTTTTCCGATCGTGATTTACGTTTTAATTTTTCTTCCTGTAAAACATTTTCACCTACAATACCTAAATCTACTACTTTATCCATTACTAAACCCGGAATATCATCATCTCTAACTCTCATAATATCAATTGGCATATTTTCAGCAAAAGAAATTAATTGTTGTTTTTTTAAATTAATTTTAATACCACATTGTATTAATAATTGTAAAGAATCTTGACTTAATCGACCTGTTTTTTGCATAGCAATACGTAATCTATTTTTATTTAACATTACATAACCTAAATATTATTACTAAGATATTTATAATAACTATAATTAACATATATATAAAATAAATAATTTATGCCATTATATGTAGTAAACTGTATATAAATTTAATAAAATACATTTTACATACACCTAAAAAATATAATTTTTATCAATTCTATCAATTAAAATGTATGTAAATTTAAATATATTCAATCATATAAAATTATTGCAATATCAAATCAATACAACTTAAAACATATATTTATTTTTCTGTAATACATATTTCATCAACACAGATAAAGTAGTATTATATCCAAATAATTTTGGAACTTGGTAAAAAGCTATAACATCAGGATGTTTAGATAACCAAATCGGAATTTGATATTTTAAAATATTTTTACCATGACCATGTATTATAGAACAACACGATAATTGTTTTTTATGACATATAAATATTAATTTACTTAATTCTCTTTGAGCATGATTCTGATTTAAACCATGTAAATCCAAATAGATATCAGAAATATATTTCCTATTTTTTAATTTCTGCAACTCAGGATAAAATAATTGACTCTTTATATAAGAAACTGGATTACTTTGAATAGAATTATAAGAAGTATTATAATTAAAAAAGTAAATATTCATATCTTGTTGATGCATTATTTTTTTTATATAATATTTTTTTCTGTTTAATTCATAAGATTTATTATGAAAGATAGTATCTTGTTTCATTTTACGTATTTTTTGAAAACATTCATAAAAAGATAAATTATCTTTGGAACAAAAAATTCTATTTTTTTTCATAAATTATTCACACCAAAATAATATTTATTCTTGAATTCTATAAAATAATAGTCTTATAATATTAAATCATATTCTAAAAATGTCCAATACTTATTTTAAAATTAAGTATATAATTTTATTTTAACGTAATTATTATAAGAGGAAATATGGCTGGTAACACAATTGGAAAAATTTTTCGTGTTCATACATTTGGTGAATCACATGGATTAAAATTAGGTTGTATTATTGATGGAATGCCACCAGGAATTAAAATAAATCACCAAGACATACAAAAAGAATTAGATCGTAGAAAACCAGGTTCTTCACAATATACAACACAAAGACGAGAACCAGATAAAATAAAAATTCTATCTGGAATTTTTGAAGGTGTAACAACTGGAACTAGTATAGGTTTAACTGTTAAAAATACTGATCAAAGATCACAAGATTATAATAATATTAAAAATATATTCCGTCCAGGTCATGCTGATTATACATATCAAATGAAATATGGCATACGAGATTATCGAGGAGGTGGACGATCTTCTGCTCGAGAAACAGTAATGAGAGTAGCGGCTGGAGCCATTGCTAAAAAATATTTAAAAGATACATATAACATAAATATTCAAGGGTATTTATCACAATTAGGATCTATTATATGCCAATTTCAATCATGGGATCAAGTTAATAAAAATCCATTCTTTTGTCCTAATATACATGATATAGACCATTTAAAACAAAAAATTAAATATTTAAAAAAAACTGGTAATTCTATCGGTTCTTCAGTTACAATAATATCAGAAAATATTCCTATAGGGTTAGGTGAACCAGTTTTTGATAGACTTGATGCAGATTTAGCGCATGCTCTAATGAGTATTAATGCAGTAAAAGGAGTAGAAATAGGTGATGGATTTTCTGTAATACAACAATTAGGTAGCGAAAGTCGTGATGAAATGTATTTGCAAGGTTTTAAAAGTAATCATGCAGGAGGTATACTTGGTGGTATTAGTACTGGAGAAAATATTATTGCAAGAATTGCAATAAAACCAACTTCCAGTATCAATATACCAATTAATACAATTACAAACGATAAAAAAACAGAAACAACTATTCAAGTTAAAGGACGTCATGACCCTTGCTTAGGTATTAGGGCAGTACCTATAGCAGAAGCAATGGTATCAATTATTTTAATGGATCATATATTACGTTTTCAAGCACAATGTGGAAAATTAAAAACATATTAAATTTATAAAAAACATATTGAATAACTCATTAATAAACTAGAATTTTTATTAAAAAAAAATTTTTATATTTAAATAATTCACAATTTTATTATAAAATAATATGAAAATTTAATATATTTTAAATAATAACAACTTATTAATATAATAATTTTATAAACATAACATGTAAGTAAATAATATAAAAATATTATATTTAGATAGTTTTTAATAATATTAAAAACTAAAAAATTGATTCTATATGAATTTAAAGATATAAAATCAATTTTTTTAGGAGATTAAAATGTTTAAAGGCAGTATTGTTGCATTAATTACACCTATGAATAAAGAAGGTCATATTTGTAAAAATAGTTTAAAAAACCTTATTCAATATCATATTAAAAATAAAACAACAGCTATTGTTTCTGTTGGAACAACCGGAGAATCAGCTACTCTTAATCAAAAAGAACATATTAATACAGTATTACTCACATTAGAATTATCAGAAGGGAAAATACCAGTCATAGCTGGAACAGGTGCTAATTCAACATCAGAAGCAATTACATTAACAAAAAAATTTGAAAATTCAGGAATTGGTGGTTGTTTAACCGTAGTACCATATTATAATAAACCCACACAAAAAGGATTATATCAACATTTTAAAGCAATTTCAGAAAGTACAAATATTCCACAAATTTTATATAATGTACCTAGTCGAACTGGTTGTGATATGCTACCAGAAACAGTAATTAAATTATCAAAACTCCAAAATATTATAGGAATTAAAGAAGCTACTGGAGATCTTTCAAGAATACACAAAATTAAACAATATGTAAGTAAGAATTTTCTCTTAATTAGCGGTGATGATGCAACTGCTTTAGATTTTATACAACTTGGAGGTCAAGGTGTAATTTCTGTTACAGCTAATATAGCTGCAAAAGATATGTCTAATATGTGTTCTTTAGCATTAAAAAAAGATTTTATAAATGCTAGAATAATTAATAAAAAATTAATGCTAATACATGAATCTTTATTTTTAGAACCTAATCCTATACCTATTAAATGGGCTGCATGGAAGTTAGGAATGATCCAGAATAATTATTTAAGATTACCATTAACCTCTTTATCTGATACTAATAAAAATATGTTATATTTAGCTTTAAAAAAAGCAAATATGATACATTAAAATTATTATATATTTAAATATATTAATCATCCATGTATTTAAATGCAATATTATTAATTTTAGCAGAGTATCATATTTGATACTCTGAATATAAATATAAATAATTTTCTAAACTAATATTTTTCTCATAATATCTTCATAAATAGAACTGAGTATTTGTAAATCTTGTATTTTTACACATTCATTCACTGCATGAATAGTATTATTTAGTAATCCTAATTCAATTAATTCAAAAGCAATATCTGTAATAAAACGACCATCAGATGTTCCTCCTGAAGTTGATAACTTTGTATGAACATTATTAAATTTCTTAATAGAATTCATAACTAATTTAATTAAATGAGAGGATTTAGTTAAAAACGGTTTACCAGATAATCTCCATTTCAACGTATATTTTATATTATACATTGACAATAATTGTTTTAATTTATTTTGAATATCTTGAATTGAAATATCTGTTCCAAATCGAAAATTTAACTGAATGTGTAATTCTTCTGGAATTATATTATCACGACCTAATCCAGAATGTATATTAGAAATTTGCATACTAGTAGGTAAAAAATCTTTATTACCATTACTCCATTGATATTCAGTAAGAGATTTTAAAAAAGGTGCAGCATGATGTATCGCATTCTTTGCTAATTCAGGATACGCTATATGACCTTGCAATCCATAAATAAATAAATCTAAATTTAACGAACCTCTTCTTCCAGGTTTAATCATATCACCAAGAATTTTATTACTTGTAGGTTCACCTATAATACAAAAATTAATATGTTCATGTATTAATTTTAAATATTCTATAATACGTATTGTACCATTTGTAGCGCTAGATTCTTCATCAGATGTAATTAAAAATGATAATCTTCCAGAATGATGAGGAAAGCAAGCAACAAATCTTTCTGCTGCTATTACCATAGCAGCTATTGATCCCTTCATATCTGATGCACCCCGACCAAATAAATATCCATTTTTTACAGTAGGTAAAAAAGGAGCACAATACCATAATTTTTCATTACCAGGCGGTACAACATCAGTATGTCCTGCAAAAGATAATGTAATTCCATTCCCACGATAAGCCCATAAATTATCTGTTTTTTTATTTTTTAAAAATGAAATGTTAAAGCCAATTTTAGATAATCTATTAGCAATGATATTTTGACAACCTAAATCTAAAGGACTGATAGAAGGAACAGAAATTAATTGTTTTGCTAAATTAAGAATAGGGCAACAATTCATATTTTTATTCTCATTGAAATCACAATAAATTTACTAATCTACAAAATTATAATTATCTTCAAATAATTTTGAAAGACTAAAGTTATAATTTTTGAATTAAATTATTTTTAACATACTATTCAATAAATTTTTGGATTTTTTAACTATATGATCTACTGTAAAACCAAACATATTAAATAACTTGTCAGATGGAGCAGATTCTCCAAAACTATCTATTCCTATAACAAGACCATGTAATCCAACATATTTATACCAACAATCAGATTTTCCTGCTTCTATAGCAACACGACATCGTACTGAACGAGGTAATACTAATTCTTGATACGCATTTTCTTGATTTTCGAAAATATCAATAGATGGCATAGATACTACTCGAACACCATATCCCATTCGTGTAATTTGATTTGCAACTAACATTGTTAATTTTAATTCAGATCCAGTAGATATTAAAATTATATCAATTGTTTCTTTAGAATCTTTTAGTATATACCCACCTCTAGATATATCTTTTATCTGATTAGATGTGCGTTGTAATTGATATAAATTTTGACGTGATAATATTAAAGCCGTTGGGCCTTTATATCTTTCTATAGCATGTTTCCAAGCAATAACTGTCTCTAAAGTATCACTAGGTCTCCAAACACTCATATTTGGTATAGATCTTAAATGAGATAATTGTTCAATAGGTTGATGAGTTGGACCATCTTCTCCTAAACCAATAGAATCATGAGTATATATTAAAATATGTCTTGTTTTCATTAATGCAGACATACGTATAGCATTTTTTGCATAATCTGAAAATACTAAAAATGTTGCTGTATAAGGAATAAAACCTCCATGTTGTGATATGCCATTACCAATAGCAGTCATTCCAAATTCACGAACCCCATAATGAATATAATTTCCAGATTTATTATCTTTAATAGAACAAGAACCTGACCATTTCGTTAAATTACTAGGTGCTAAATCTGCTGATCCACCTAATAATTCTGGTAATAATGTCCCTAAAAATTCTAATACATGTTGAGATGATTGACGTGTAGCTATATTAAAATTACTATTTTTACTTTTTTCAATTAACTTATTTATTTGAGTAGACCAATTAATCGGTAATATACCAGACATACGTCTTATGTATTCTCTTGATAAATCAGGATGATCTATTTGATATTTAGAAAATAATGTATTCCATTCTTTTTCTAATTTTTTCCCCATATCTCGAGCATCCCATTTTTTATAAATATTATCAGGAATATAAAAAGGTGGATATTTCCAATGTAATGCTTCTCGAGATAAATTAATTTCTTCTTCCCCTAAAGGAGAACCATGAACATCAGATGTACCTGATTTATTAGGTGATCCAAAACCAATAATTGTATTACAAATAATTATAGATGGTTTATCAGAAACTTTTTGAGCAAGTTGAATAGCTTTAAAAATATCATTTGCATCATGACCATCTATTGAATCAACTACATGCCAATTATATGCTAAAAATCGTTGAGCAGTATTATCATTATACCAATTACATACATTACCATCAATAGAAATACCATTATTATCATAAAATACAATTAATTTTCCTAATTGTAAAGAACCAGCTAATGAACATACTTCATGTGAAATTCCTTCCATTAAACATCCATCACCTACAAATACCCAAGTATAATGATCTACAATATCATAATTTAAACGATTAAAATAAGCTGAAAGTACCCGTTCAGCAATAGCCATTCCAACCGCTGAAGCTAGTCCTTGACCTAATGGACCAGTTGTAATTTCAACCCCAGGAGTACATTCAACTTCTGGATGACCAGGAGTTTTAGAATATAATTGTCTAAAATCTTTTATATCATCTATAGATATATCATAACCTGTTAAATGTAATACACTATATAATAACATTGATGCATGCCCATTAGATAAAATAAATCGATCACGATTATCCCAATAAGGATTACAAGGATTATGTTTTAAAAAACTTCTCCATAATACTTCAATTATATCTGCCATACCCATTGGCGCCCCTGGATGTCCAGATTTTGCTCTTTGTATAGCATCTATACTTAACATTCGTACAGCATTGGCTAATTTTTTACGTGAACACATATTAAAACTCCTTTAATAATAAAAAAAATAAGTAAATGTTTTTATATCATAGAATCTAATATCTTTTCTAATTTTTCTTGATCTTGACTAAACTGATTAATTCCATGTGATAATTTTTCTACAGCCATTAAATCTTGATTATGCTGTAATCTAAAATCGGATTCACTTAAAGGAATAGGTTTTTCTAAAATACATTCTGTTGGAAATAAATTTCTATTTACTATTTCAGTTGAATTTTGTAACTCTTCTAAAAATATAGGAGAAATAGTTAAATAATCACAACCTGATAAAGCTAAAATTTGTTGCACATTACGAAAGCTAGCACCCATAATAATAGTTTGATAATTATATTGTTTATAATATGAATATATTTTTTTTAGTGATAACACCCCAGGATCATCATTAACATTACATTTTTTAAAATATTGACGTTCATAATACCAATCATAAATTCTACCAACAAAAGGAGAAATTAAAAATACTTCAGATTCTGCACATATTTTAGCTTGAGCAAGAGAAAATAATAAAGTTAAATTACAATTAATATTATTTTTTTTTAATTCTTTTGCTGCTTGAACACATTCCCAAGTAGAAGCTAATTTAATTAATACTTTTGAACGATCAATACCTTCTGCTTCATACATATTAATAATTTTATGCGCTTTTTGAATACAAAGATCCTGATTAAACGATAACCTAGCATCAATTTCACTAGAAACTGTTCCGGGAATATAATTTAAAATTTCTTTACCAATATTTACTAATACTTTATCACTAGCATTAATAATTTTTTCTTTTCTAGAACCTCCCTTTTTTTTTGCATATATAATAGAATCAATAATTAATTTTTTATAATCTGGTAAATCAATGATTTGTAAAATTAAAGATGGATTTGTTGTTGCATTTTTCGGTTTATATTTACGAATCATATTAATATTCCCGCTATCTGCAACAACTGTTGTAAATTGTTTTAATTGTGATAATTGATTCATTTTTTATCCTATATAATAATCTTTTTTAATATATTAATGAATATTCATAATATATCAACTAAAATCTTTTTAACACCGTATATAAAATTAATAAAATATAAAATATTTACATAACTATAAATATTCTATACCTATAAACATTTAACAATATCATACGCATCTTAAAAATTATAAAATATATTTAATTAATAATAACTAAAAATAAATATTATAGATAATAATATAAATATACAAAATGATGTCTTATATCTTTGTAATAAAATTATAAACTTCATTATAAATCATACTATATTTACAGTTATAACATATTATCAAATTAAAATAAATATTTTTAATAATATATCAATATAAAAAATAGAAATATCATTTATCAATGAGCAGTTCATACTTACTAAAAATTTTTACGATACTAAATATAAAAAATAATTAATTATTTTATTAATATAATATATTACAATTTAGTATCATATAGTTCAAATAGATAAAATTCAATATTTTATTTAAATTATAATTACAATATCTAAAAATAAAATATATCTTAATAATATACATGTATATTATTAAATACTAACATAACATCATTAAATAATACAATGAAAAATAAATATACAGGAACACTTTATATCGTTCCCACTCCAATTGGTAATTTAGAAGATATTACTATTAGAGCAATTAATACTTTAAAATATGTAGATTTAATAGCTTCAGAAGATACTAGAAATACAAAATTTTTATTAAAAACATTTAACATTCATACTTCTATGATATCATTTTGTAAATACAATGAAAAAGAAAAAACTAAAAAAATTATTATTATATTAAAAAAAAAAACATTGCTTTAGTATCAAATGCGGGAACACCAATTATTAATGATCCTGGATACCAATTAGTTAAACAATGTCATAAAAAAAATATTCGAATTATACCACTTCCAGGAGCATGTTCAGCTATTACAGCATTAAGTGTATCAGGATTACCAAGTAATCAATTTTGTTATGAAGGTTTTTTACCTAAAAAAAAAACAATAAAAATAAATTTTCTAAAAACATTAAAAACAGAAACTAGAACTACAATATTATATGAATCATGTCATCGTATTTTACAAAGTATCAAAGATATTGTTAAAATTTTAGGAATTAATAAAAATATTACTCTTATCAAAGAAATAACAAAAAAATGGGAAACAATTAAATATGGTAAATCTACAGATATATTATTGTGGTTAAAAAAAAATAAATTAAGACAAAAAGGAGAAATAATAATCATACTACAAGGTTACACAAAAAAAAATATTCATCCATTTTCTTCACATGTATTAAATACATTATCAATATTAACTACTAAATTACCAATGAAACAATCAGTACAATTAACTGCATCCATACATAAAATAAATAAAAATAACTTGTATAAATATGTTATTAATAAAATTAAGAATGACAAAAAATAAAAAATATATTATTATTAATAAATAAAGTTGATCAAACAGTCGCTGATTAATAAAATTAAACAGAGGAAAGTCCGGGCTCCATAGAGCAAGGCGCCAGATAATTTCTGGGAAGTATAAATACTTACGACCAGTGCAACAGAAAAAATACCGCTTTAAATATATTATTTATTTTGATAATAAATAAAATAAAAAAGTAAGGGTGAAAAGGAGTGTTAAGAGCACACCGCATATCTTAGTAATAAATATGGCATTGCAAACTCCGCCTGGAGTAAGGTTGAATAGGATAAAAATACGGCTCGTATTATAAAATCTGGGTAAACCGCTTGAACCATAAAGTAATTTTTTGGTCTAGATAAATGACTGTTTTATACAGAACCCGGCTTATCGATCAACTTTATGTAAAATGTATTGATTAAATTTTTATAGATAAAATATTGTAAATTGAATAATTATTTATAATCTATTTATATTTTTAATAAATTATAACATTATATTTTTAAATCTAGAAAATTAATTATATGTATATCTATAAATATCTAAAATATCTAAAATATCTAAAATAAAAAATATTTAAATTTAATATTTTCATTTTATTTTATCTAACTATTGAAAATCAAACAAACTATTCTATAAAATATTTAAATATTAAGTAAAGTAATAAACTATTACTAATATTGTTTAAAATCATTACATTAAAATTTATTTTATAACAATTTAAAATAGAATATATAATATTTATTACACTTTATAAAAAATACTTTTAGTTTATGAAATAATCATATATATCATACTGTTATTATATAATTATTATAGATTCAACTTTTCCATATATAAATTATAAAACATTTAATTATATATATTATGTACAATAAATTTTAGATGTAAAAACACTACTACTTAAAAATGATACATTTCAAAATTATTTTAAATCATATTTATATATCTTATGTCTTAAATATTTATTGATAGTATTTTTTGTTATTTAATGATATTATACCTTTATAATAGGATAAGTAAATATCATTAAAATATTTAATGAATTTAATATATCTGTTCATATAATTAGTAAGATTATAGAAAATAATATGAATTTAAAATATGTTCCATCTGGAAATAATATCCCAAACGATATTTATGTAATTATTGAAATACCTCTTAATTCACATTCAATAAAATACGAAATTAAAAAAAAATCAGAAGTATTATATGTAGATCGGTTTATACCTACTTCTATGGTTTACCCATGTAACTATGGATATATTAACCATACATTATCTAATGATGGCGATCCATTAGATGTTTTAATACCCATTACATATTCTTTACAACCAAAATGTGTTATTAAATGTAGACCAATTGGAATATTAAAAATGATTGATGAATCAGGGGAAGATTCTAAGATTATTGCTGTACCACATGAAGATATTTGTAAAGATTATAATGATATAGTAGATATTCATGATTTATCTAATATTACAAAAAAAAAAATTATTCATTTTTTTGAACATTATAAAGATTTAGAAAATGAAAAATGGATAAAAATTATTGGACTAGAAAATATAGAATCCGCTAAAAAAGAAATTATGTTTTCGATAAAAAATGCTTTAAAAAATAAAACTTAATTCTGTCAGTCTAATATAAAATTATATATACTTCATAATGATATAACTCATAAATATATTCAAATTAAACAAGGATAACAATGTCTAAAAAATGCAGTATAACACAAAAAAAACCAATGTTTGGAAATAATAGATCACATGCAATGAATGCAACTAAAAAGAAATTTTCCCCGAATTTACAATATCATCGATTTTGGATACCTAGTAAGAAAAAATTTATTAGATTACGAGTATCTATACAAGGAATGAGAATTATTGATAAAAAAGGAATTGAAACAGTACTAAAAATATTGCATAAAAAAAGGATAAATAATGTCTAAAACTACAAGAGAAACAATTAAACTTATATCTTCTTCGGGAACTAAACACTTTTATACTACTACAAAAAATAAACGTTCTAAACCAGAAAAAATAACATTAAAAAAATATGATCCTATCATACGAAAACATGTTTTATATAAAGAAATAAAAATTAAGTGAATATTATTATATTATAAATTAAAAATTTTATTAATAATCTTAATTTATCATACATCATAAAATTGGAGCTAAGCGGATTTGAACCGCTACCTTTTATATGCCATACAAATATTCTACCAAATTAAAATATAGCCCCTTAATCTTCAATATAATAAATATAAAATATCAATAATTCATATCAGTAATCTATTATTTATCAGAATAATACAGTAATTTTTTTATTCTTTTTAAAGATTCTTTTTTACCAATAATATCCATAATTATACTGATACTGGGTGAGTTGTTTGTTCCAGTCATAAATATACGTAATGGCATACATATTTGCTGAATAGATAACTGAAATTGTAAAGATATTGTTTTAATTAATATCATAATATTCTTATCATTCCAATATTTCATATCAAATAATTTATTATAAATTACTGTAAATATTGATTTATAATTAATAAATAAATATTTATTTATTAATTTTTTATCAATGTATTTTATATCATAAAAAAAAAATTGAGATTTTAAAACTATTTCTTTTAATGTTTTACATCGTTTCCTAAAAATTTCTATTATTCTCTTTAATTTTACTTCATCTTCACAAAATATTTTTGATTTATATAAATGCTTCTTAAAATAATTTATTAAATCATTATTAATTGGTAAAGTATTAAGATAATGATAATTAAACCATAAAAGTTTTTTAATATTTAAAGTACTAGAAGATTTATTAATTGTTTGTAAAGAAAATAATTTTTTCATTTCTTCTAAGTAAAAAAATTCTTTATTACCATAAGACCAACCTAATTTTAATAAATAATTTAAAATTGATTCTTTTAAAAATCCTTCTTTTTTATATGCTAAAATACTAGAAGAATTCTTTCTTTTAGAAAGATTATTTTTATTATTATCAACTACCATAGAAACATGAGCATAAGTAGGAATCTTTGCATTTAAAGATTTTAAAATATTAATTTGTCTTGGCGTATTATTAATATGATCTTCTCCTCGAATAACATGAGTAATATTCATATCTAAATCATCAATTATTGCACAAAAATTGTATGTTGGCATACCATTTTGACGTTGAATAATTAAATCATCTAATTCTATATTATTAAATATAATTTTACCTCTTATCTGATCATGAAACATTACTGTTCCATGATTAGGGTTTTTAAACCGTACAACATAATCATTATTAATATATTTATTTGAAAACATATTTCTACATTTTTGATCATATCTAGGTTTTTCACCTTTTAATATTTGCAGTAATCGAATTTTTTTAAGTCTATTCATAGAACAATAACATTTATATGCAGCACCTATTTTTAACATTTTATTAATATTCTTTTTATATAAAAATAACCGTTTACTTTGAAAATATGGGCCTTCATCCCAATCAATACCTAACCATTTTAATGTTTTCAAAATATTTTTTACAAATAAAGGATTTGACCTTTTTATATCAGTATCTTCAATTCTAAGAATAAAAGTTCCATTAAAACGTTTAGCAAAAAGCCATGAATAAAGCGCTGTACGCATACTTCCAATATGTAAATATCCAGTAGAACTAGGAGCAAATCGAGTTCGAATTTCCATATATTTCCTTGTATTATATTTTTAATTAAAATGTTTTAAATTTTTAAATTTAAAAATAAATATTTTATAAAAAAAAGATTGACTATTTTTTTTTTGATCGATAGAATGTAATTTGTCTTTCAGTTTTATAAGATATCTATAAAAATAGAAGGTGATTAGCTCAGTTGGTAGAGCGCCTCCTTTACACGGAGGAAGTCGGCGGTTCAAGTCCGTCATCACCTATTTTATAAACTCACCTTATTTCACCATAATAAAGGGTCGTTAGCTCAGTCGGTAGAGCAGTTGACTTTTAATCAATTGGTCGCAGGTTCGAATCCCGCACGACCCACATATATATTAAATCTCAAACGTAATTATAAAATACACTATATATCATATGACTCTTATTATGCTATTATTAAATTTAAATATATTAAAAATCATCATATATAAATATATATACATAAAATCATTATAATAATATTAATCTAGTATACTTTAAAAATAAAATTTATTTTATTGCATACTATCTATTTTACCATACATTTATATAATATAAATATTAATACATTTCATATTTTAATGTTCCATAATGTATAATATTTAAAATATTCATATCAATATATAAGATATAATAAATTGTAAATAAATGCACTATATAATATTATTGTTTAAACATATATACATTTCTAATAAAAATAAAATATTTAAAATTATATTAATAAAATAATTTATTTTACATCTATAATATACTTATTATCATGTTCAACAATCAAACTTATCAATATAATCCATGAATATAAATACAATATAAACTATTTTATAATTATTATATATTACTATGTAATTAAACGATATACTTCCAATATTAAAGTATATTCTACATTTATTATACATTATGTATAACGTATAAAATAAATATACTATAAATAATAAATAGTATTAAAACAGAAAAAATATTTTATATAAAATAAAAATTTTTTATAATATACTACTTATAACTATAAATATGAAATAAATAAAATCATAACTTACATTTTAAAATTACAATTTATTATGCATAAATAATAGACAAAAATACAAACAAATTTTATCTAATAAAAATATAATTTAATATATACAAAATTATACATATTAATTTAAATTATAAAAAAAATAATTTCATTTTACTTAAATAGGATTAACATGCTTCAAAAAACTATTAAAATTACTACAAAAAATGGATTCCATATTAGACCATCAGCACAATTTGTAAGTATTGCTCAAAAATTTATATCTGAAATTACTATTACATATAATGGAAAAACTATTAATGCAAAAAGTTTATTTAAATTACAAACATTAGGATTAATAGAAAATTCTATCATTATTTTATCGGCTTCAGGGACAGATGAAAAAGAAGCAATTCAATCTTTAACTAAAACCATTAAAGAACTAAAATAAATTATAAAAATTTGTATAACTTTTATATAAAATTAATTATTTAACTGTAAAAATACTTTTATATATAAATAAAAGGTAATATTATGATTTCAGGAATTTTAGCATCACCGGGAATCGCTTTTGGAAAAGCACTTTTATTGCAAGAAGAACCCATTATTATTTATAAAAAAAAAATTCTTCCCATTAATATTCATAAAGAAATTAATAAATTCTATCATGCTAAAAATCAAACAATACAACAACTAGAAAAAATAAAAAATAAATCAAATAATTTTTTTAAAAACCAAGAAGAAAATATCTTTACAAGTCATATTATGATACTTGAAGATAAAGAATTAGAAAAAGAAATTATCTCATCCATCACAGAAAACCTTAATACTGCTGAAAATGCTGTAGAATTAATGATTTCTGAACAAATTAAAAATTTAAATAACATTAAAGATGAATATCTAAAAAATAGAATAATAGATATTAGAGATATTGGAAATCGTCTTTTAAAAAATATACTTAATATTCATACAATGAATTTTAAAATAATTAAAGAAAAAGTAATATTAATTGCACGTGATTTAACACCTTCTGAAATAGCGCAAATGAATTTTAAATACATACTTGGGTTTATTACAGAACTAGGTGGATCAACCGCACATACTGCGATTATGGCTAGATCATTAGAAATTCCTGCTATAGTCGGTGCTACCAATAGTACAAATCAAATCAAAAATAACGATTTCATTATTCTTGATGGAATAAATAACAAAATTATTATAAATCCAAATCAAGAAACTATTAAAAAAATACAAAAAATTCAAATAGAATATTATTTTCAAAAAAAACAATTAAATAAAATAAGAAATTTACCATCCATTACTATAGATAACCATGAAGTTGAAATAAGCGCAAATATTGGAAATATAAATGATATAACTAACGCAAAAAAATATGGTGCTAAATCTATTGGATTATATCGCACAGAATTCTTATTTATGGAACGATCACAGTTACCTTCAGAAGAAGAACAATTTCTAGCATATAAAGAAGTAGCTCAAAAAATGCATAATAAACCCGTTACAATAAGAACTATGGATATTGGTGGAGATAAAGAAATTCCATATATGAATTTTCCAAAAGAAGAAAATCCTTTTTTAGGTTGGAGAGCTATTAGAATTAGTTTAGATAAAAAAGAAATTTTACATACTCAATTAAAAGCTATTTTAAGAGCATCACAATTTGGAAAATTAAGAATATTATTTCCTATGATTATTTCTTTAGAAGAAATTCAATCTTTAAAAAAAGAAATCCAAAAAATAAAAATAGAACTTAACCAAAAAAAAATAATATTTGATACAAATATTCCAATAGGAATTATGATTGAAACACCAGCAGCTGCTATTATTGCTAAATTTTTAATTCAAGAGGTTGATTTTTTTAGTATTGGAACAAATGATTTAACACAATATACTTTAGCTGTAGATCGTGGTAATGATGTAATATCAAAACTCTATAATCCATTTAGTCCATCAGTCCTATATTTAATTCAAAAAATTATTAACGTATCTCATCAATATGGAAAATGGACAGGTATGTGTGGAGAATTAGCAGGAAATGAACAAGCTACAATTTTATTATTAGGTATGGGATTAGATGAATTTAGTATGAATCCTGCATTTATTCCTAAAATTAAAAATATTATTCGAAAAGTAAAATTACATGATGCAAAAAAATTAGCAAAAAAAGTATTACAACAATCCACAATTCAAAATGTAACAAAATTAATTAACAATTTCATGACATAAAAATAATATCTAAACAATTGTATAATATATTACTAAGGATACATTGTGAATTTATTTTATAAATTATTTCAAAACAGAACATCACAAGAAACTGATATTATTGCACCAATATCAGGAAAAATAATGAGTATTACAACAGTTCCAGATGAAGTATTCTCAAAAAAAATTGTTGGTGATGGAATAGCGATTCAACCATCTGGAAATAAAATAGTTGCACCTGTCGAAGGTACAATTGGTACTATTTTTAAAACTATGCATGCTTTTTCAATTATTACAAAAAATGAAATTGAAATTTTTGTACATTTTGGGATTGATACTATTTTACTGAAAGGAAAAGGATTTAAAAAAATTGCAAATGAAAACCAAAAAGTTAATGTAGGAGATACTATTATTGAATATGATTTAGATTTTTTAACTAAAAAATCTAAATCGGTTTTAACACCTATAATTATATCGAATGTTAATCAAATTAAAAAAATAAAAAAATATTCAGGTCAAGCAATTGCAGGAAAAACAGTAATTATGAAAATCATTAAATAAATAATATATACTATCCAACATAACGGTGCTTTTATGTGCCGTTTAATAATCAAAATTATTTAATATATAATAAATATTTAAATTTTTAATACTATTAACATAACTAAATATTCTATAGAATAATATATTATATATTGAATAAATCATTAATATAATTATAATATTATGATAAAATATGTATATGATATTATTCATAATCAAGATATTTAATATATTATATACTTAGGTTTATATTTATGAATTATTTATTATCACAATTTGGAAATTATAAAACAAGAATACAAATTGCAATACATTCTTTAAAAACTCATAATGGAGTCATAATAACAGATGATGAACATCGAGAGAATGAAGGAGATTTAGTTTTTTCATGTGAACATATAACTGTCGAACAAATGGCTTTAATGATTAGATACGGTAGTGGTATTGTATGCTTATGTATTACAGAAGCAAAAAGAAAAAAATTAAATTTACCTATGATGGTCAAAAATAATACTAGCACCTACAGTACAGGATTTACAATTAGTATTGAAGCATCACATGGAGTATCTACTGGAGTATCTGCAAAAGATCGATTAAAAACAATTCAAACATCTATTTCAAATACAGCTAAATCATCTGATTTTAATAAACCAGGTCATGTATTTCCTTTATGTGCACATAAGGAAGGAATATTATCTAGATCAGGTCATACAGAAGCATCTATTGAATTAATGATGTTAGCTGGATTTAAACCGATGAGTGTCATTTGTGAATTAACTAATAAAGATGGTAGTATGTCACGAATAACTGAAATAATAAAATTCTCTAAAATACATAATATTCCTATATTAACTATAAAAGATTTAACATTACATTTAAAGCAATAAATATATAAATAAATTATTTTATTGTAAAATTAAATTTTTATATTATTAATTAACCATTTTGGATGAATAAAAATATCTAATATTTTAGAATATTTATTTTTAAAATAAATAAATCCAACATACGCAATCATAGCAGCATTATCTGTACAAAAATCTGGTCTAGAAATAAATAATTCTCCATGATATTTTTGAATCATGAAACCTAATTTTTTAATTAATTTTTGATTAGCACTTACTCCTCCAGAAACAACTAATCTTTTTAAACCTGTTTGTTCAAGTGCAATTTTACATTTATATATTAAAGTATTTATGATAGTATCTTCAAAACTAAGAGCAATATTATATAAAGATTGCATATTATTAGCATTTTTATTGATAAGATTTAAAGTAAAAGTTTTTAATCCTGAAAAACTAAAATTTAAATTATTATGATATTGCATTAGTTTGGGAAATAAAAATTTGTGAGATATTCCATTTTTTGAAAATTTAGATAATGCTAATCCTCCAGGATAACCTAAATGTAATGATTTAGAGATTTTATCAAAAGTTTCTCCTATAGCATCATCTAAAGTTTCACCTAATAATTTATATTTATTCATTTGATATGCATAAATTAATTGAGTGTGTTTTCCTGAAATTAATAAACCAAGAAAAGGAAATGGAATAGAATCACCATCAATCATAGGAGATAATAAATGTCCTTCCATATGATGTACTGGAATAGTAGGAATATTACAAGAAAATGCTAAAGCACAACTTAATGCAGCCCCAACAAGTAATGTTCCAGGTAAACCTGGACCTGCAGTATATGCAATACCATCTATATTATGTAAAGATATTTTTTTTTTATTTAAAGTATATTTAATTAATGATGCTAATGTATTAATGTGTTCTCTAGATGCTAATTCTGGAACAACACCACCTTTTACAGTATGTGTATGAGATTGACTACATAATTCATTAACTAATAAACCACATGTACTATCATAAATTGCAACTCCAGTATCGTCAAATGATGTTTCAATACCTAATATACGCATATTTTATATCCATACTTTAGAAATTAAATAAATTTCTAAAAATGATATAATAAATATAATATAATTAATAACATAATTAATTATATTGATTGAAATATTATGATAATTCAGATAATATAAAATAAAATAATTATTTTAAAGGAAAATATATGCCTGTAATTAAAGTTCGTGACAATGAACCATTTGATGTAGCTTTAAGACGTTTTAAACGATCCTGTGAAAAAGCTGGAATACTTTCAGAAATGAGAAGAAGAGAATTTTATGAAAAACCAACTACAGAGCGAAAACGAGCAAAAGCATCTGCAATAAAAAGACTTGCTAAAAAATTGTCTCGAGAAAATGCAAAACGAATACGCATGTACTAAATTAATCTTATAATTTTAAATAATGTATAATTATAAATTAAATTATATTAAAATATTAATAACAATCATTACCTGTTTAAATTAAAATGATATAAATAATATATGAATTATTTTATACCAAAAGATTTTATTAATACCATATTAGAACAAACTAATATTATAGATTTAATTAGTACACGTATTAAATTAAAACAATACGGAAATAATTATAATGCTATTTGTCCTTTTCATAGTGAAAAGCAACCATCATTTACAATAAATCATGAAAAACAGTATTTTTATTGTTTTGGTTGTAATATACATGGTAATGCTATTGATTTTTTAATGAAGTATGATCAATTAACATTTACAGAAAGTATTGAAGAGCTTGCTTATATTAATGGATTAACAATACCTATTAACAATTGTAATGAATATAACAAAAAAATAAATAAAAAATTTCAATTATATAAAAGTATACAAGAAGTATCGAAAATATACCAAACTAATATAAAAGCTGATAAAAATTCATCTATACAAATATACTTAAAAAAAAGAAAAATTAATAAAAAAATGATTGATTATTTTAATATTGGATTTTCTCAAAATACATTAAATTTATTGAGGAATAAAAATTTAAATAATAAAGATTACATTTCTAATTTGATTTTATGTGGTATTCTTATTCAATCACAACAAGGTTATACATATGATCGATTTCAAGGTCGAATAATATTTCCAATTAAAGATAAATATGGAAGAATTATTGGATTTGGGGGAAGATCGTTAGATGATAAAATTCCAAAATATATAAATTCCCCTAAAACAGAAATATTTGATAAAGGAAAACAATTATATGGTATTTATGAGACTCAAAAAAAATATCCAAAACCAAAATATTTATTAGTAGTTGAAGGATATTTTGATGTTATATCACTAACACAATTTAATATAAAATATGTAGTATCTTCATTAGGTACATCAACAACAACACAACAAATACAAATTCTTTTTAAAATTACTAAAAAAATTATTTATTGTTATGATGGAGATATAGCTGGTCAAATAGCGGCATGGAAAACATTAAAAAAAACGCTACCATTTATACATGATGGATATAGTGTAAAATTTATATTTTTACCTATTAATGAAGATCCAGATAGTATTATTCATAAAGAAGGAAGAATAAATTTTAAAAAACGTATTAAAACAGCAATTCATATGTTAGATTTTTTTTTAAACACTTTAATAAAAAAAGTAAATTTATGTTCTATACATGGTAAAATAAAATTATTAAACTTATCAAGACCATTAATTAATAAAATACCAAGTATATTAACAAAAATATATTTTCGTAGAGCAATAGGATTAAAAATAGATATTATCGATGAAAATCAATTACAAAAAATATTTCATACAAATAAAACATTAGATAATAAAAATCATAATATAATAATTAAAAAAACTAATATGCGTATTTTAATAAGTTTAATTATACAAAATCCTAAACTTTCTTATATTGTTCCTGATAATATAAAAAAAATAAAATATAATACCATAGCTGGATTGTCTTTATTTATTAAAATATTTGAAACATGTAATAAATATAAAAATTTAAATACAGGACAATTAATTGAATTATATAGAGATCAAAAAATAATTTTTAATATTATCAATAAATTAGCATATTGGAATAATATGATCAGTAAAAATAATATAAAAAAAGTTTTTTTAGATTTAATTAATAAAATATATAATATTAATTTAGAAAACAAATACCAAAAATTAATTTATAAAGATCATGTTACAGGATTAAATAAAAAAGAAAAATACAAGTTATGGAAAATTAATAAAATTTTGTCAAAAAAAAATTAAAAAATATAAAAATTTTTTATATTATATTATTTTCATGAAATATTTATAAATATTATAAATATTTAAATACATAAACCTTATATTATTTTTATAATTAATTAAATAGTTCATTGAACTTATTTACACGAATTATGGATACTATTTCTCATGAAACAAAACCCTCAATTAAAAATTAAAATACTTATTGCACATGGTAAAAAACGTGGATATCTTACATATTCTGAAATTCATAGTCATTTACCTAAAAATATTATTCAATCTGAACAAATGGAAAATATTATTCAAATGATTAGCGATATGGGTATTCGAATAATAGAAGATAAAAAAGAAAGTAGTAATTCTAAAAAAAATAAAAATAAAAGTACTCATGCGTATACAAATATAGTTGAATCAGAGGAACAAGATGTAATACTATTTAACGATATAGAACTTGGTCGTACAACGGATCCTGTGCGTATGTACATGCGTGAAATGGGTACAGTAGATTTATTGACCAGAGAAGGTGAAATTAAAATAGCAAAAAGAATTGAAGAAGGAATTGATCAAATTCAATCTTCTATTTCTGAGTATCCCGCAACTATAGAGCATTTATTTAAAGAATATAATCGTATCAAAACTGGTCAAATAAAATTATCTGATATAATCACTGGATTTGTAGATCATGACAATATAAATATTAAATATAACAATTCCTCCAATAATATTCATGAAGATAAGAAGGTAATTAATAAAAGTAATAAAAATAAAAGACAAGCAAGTAAAAAAAAACATACAGAATATACATCTAAAAATCATAAAACAAATAAAACAATTAATCTTCAAGATATCCATGAAGATGATGAAAATGAGTATAATATAGATCCAGAATTAGCAAAACAAAAATTTTTAGAGCTTAAAATACAATTTGATAAAACAAATGCTATTATACGTAAAAAAAATAGAAATCATAAAAAAGCTATAATAGAAATTGAAAAATTAACATCAAAATTTAAAGAATTTAAATTAGTGCCTAAACAATTTGAATTTCTTATTAATCATGTTCGTAAAATTATTACACGAGTTCGTAAACAAGAACGTTTAATTATGAAAATATGTATCGAACAATGTCAAATACCTAAAAAAACATTTATTAGTCTTTTCATTGGAAATGAAACGAGTAAACGTTGGATTTATAAAGCTGAAAAAATTGATAAATTATGGTTAAAACAATTAAGAAAAGTTAAGAAGGCTATTTTTCTAATGATAAAAAAATTAGTACATATAGAGCAAGAAACAGGACTAACCATAAATCATATAAAAGATATTAATAAAAGAATGTCAATAGGAGAAGCAAAATCAAAAAGAGCAAAAAAAGAAATGGTAGAAGCAAATTTAAGATTAGTAATTTCAATAGCTAAAAAATACACTAATCGAGGATTACAATTCCTGGATTTAATACAAGAAGGCAATATTGGATTAATGAAAGCAGTAGATAAATTTGAATATCGTAGAGGATATAAATTCTCCACTTATGCAACATGGTGGATTAGACAAGCCATTACGAGATCTATTGCAGATCAAGCAAGAACTATTCGGATTCCAGTTCATATGATTGAAACAATTAATAAATTAAATCGTATTTCTAGACAAATATTACAAGAAATTGGGAGAGAACCTACACCAGAAGAATTGTCGGTTCGAATGTTTATTCCAGAAGAAAAAATCAGAAAAATTTTAAAAATAGCAAAAGAACCAATATCTATGGAAACTCCGATAGGAGATGATGAAGATTCATATTTAGGGGATTTTATAGAAGATAATAATTTAGAATTACCTTTAGATTCTGCAACATCTGAAAATTTACGAACAGCTACATATAATATTTTGTCTGGATTAACTCCACGAGAAGCAAAAGTATTAAGAATGAGATTTGGAATTGATATGCATACTGATCATACCTTAGAAGAAGTTGGAAAACAATTTGATGTTACCAGAGAAAGAATACGTCAAATTGAAGCAAAAGCTTTACGAAAATTAAGACATCCTAGTAGGTCAGAAATATTAAAACATTTCTTAGATGATTAATATAATAGAATAATATTTTAATGTAATATAAATTGTAAATAAAATATTTAAAACAAATTTATTTTTTTTGTTTTTCGATATTATTTAAAATTTAAGTAATATATTATGAAGATTGATAAAAATGTAATTATATAATTTTATTTATTACATTTTTATCAATTTGTATAAATAAATATTATATATTTAAATCTTAGATAATATCGAAAATATCAAACTATTAAATAATATTAAAAATTAATTGAATTTATACTATTCCAAACATATTTTTTTTCATTTTACTAATTGATTTTAGTACCTCAGAAAATGAAACACCTCCCTGAGAATTTCTACTATTAATACAAGAATATAAACTTAACTTATCGTATATATCTTCATTAAAAAGTATACTATAACCTTTTAAGGTAGATAAACTTAAATTTTCTATCGGACAATCATATTTTATTGCTTCTAAGACAATTTTTCCAGAAATATAATGTGATTCTCGAAACGACATTCCTTTCTTAACTAAATAATCTGCTAATTCAGTAGCATTAGAATATCCTTTTTTTGCTGACTCTAAACAAATATCATGTTTAATTTTAATAGAATTTAAAACTAATGTAGACATTTTTAAACAATTTTTCCAAATATCTAATCCATTGAATAAATTTTCTTTATCTTCTTGCATATCCTTATTATATGATAATGGCAATCCTTTTAACAATACTAACATAGAAATTAAAAAACCATAAACTCGACTAGATTTTCCACGAATTAATTCTAATGCATCGGGATTTTTTTTTTGAGGCATCAAAGAAGAACCAGAAGTAATAGAATCAGATAATTCAATAAAACTAGATTCTCCTGAATTAAAAAATATTAAATCTTCGGAAAAACGTGATAAGTGAGTCATACTAATTGAAGCATTAGATAATAATTCAATAACATAATCTCGATCAGATACAGCATCTAAACTATTTTTAGTAATCTTAGAAAAACCCAACCAAGATGCTAATTGTTTTCTATCTATTGGCCATGTAGTACCACATAATGCACCTGAACCTAATGGACTAATATCTATTCTTTTTAAGGTATCTTTTAATCTATTTTCATCTCGTATAAACATTTCAAGATACGCTAAACACCAATATGAAAATGTAATCGGCTGTGCACGTTGTAAATGAGTATACCCGGGCATAATATCATTTACAGTTTTATCAGCTTTCATTAATAATGCATATTGTAGTTTCTTTAGATTATTTAATAATTTTTTAATTGTATATTTACACCATAATTTTAAATCTGTTGTAATTTGATCATTTCGACTTCGACCAGTATGTAATTTTTTAGCTAACTTCCCTAACATATGTACTAATTGTGATTCTACCCAACTATGTATATCTTCTTCATAACTATCTAACATAATTTTAGGATTTTGACGTACCTGAATTAATAATATATTTAATGAATTTTCAATTTTACATTGTTCTTCTTTAGTTAAAACGTTACATGTTTCTAAAGATTTAGACCATGCAATAGAACTTGTAATATCTTGTATAGCTAAACGATAATCAATGTGTAAAGAACTATTAAATTTTTGAAATAATTGATTAGATTTTTTATTAAATCTACCTCCCCATAATGTAATTTTATTAGCATCCATAATATCAACCTTTAAAATTTTCATAATACATTAATCAATAATGCAACTAATCAAATAAAATATATATAATTTGAATAATATAAATTTATTTTCTATTTATTTTTTTTATAGCTCGTATTTTAGAAGATAATGAAAATAAATTAATAAATCCTTGAGCATCATGATGATTATATACACTATCTTGCCCAAAAGTAGCAAATTCTTCAGAATATAATGAGTTTTTAGATTTTTTTTGAATAGGAATAACATTACCTTTATATAATTTTAATACTACACAACCAGTAATTAAATCAAAAAAAACACGAGCAGAATTTTGTATAGCTTTCCGAAGAGGAGAAAACCATAATCCATTATAAACAATTGATGACATAGATAAACCAAGTTGTTCTCGCCATTGAAAACTATTTCGATCTAATATTAATTGTTCAAGAGCTCGAATGGCTTGTACTAAAATAGTTCCTCCTGGCGTTTCATAACATCCTCGAGATTTCATACCTATTAAGCGATTTTCAACAATATCAATACGTCCTATTCCATGATTACTACCAATTTTATTTAAAAAATTTAAACATTGAACTAAATCCAATGATTTATTATTTATAGAAACTGGAAATCCTTTTTTAAATTTAATAGTAATATATTCTGGTGTATTAGGTGTATCAATTAGATCTTTCGTCCATGACCAACAATCTAATGTGGGAGCATTCCATGGATTTTCTAAAATCCCCCCTTCTGTTGAAATATGCCAAATATTTTCATCTCTGCTATATATTTTTTCAATTGTAGCGGTTGTTGGAATGTTTCTATCTTTTAAATATTTTATCAAATCTTCTCGAGAAGATAAATTCCATTCTCTCCAAGGAGCAAGTACTTTTAATTGAGGTGCTAAAGCAGAATACGTCGTTTCAAATCGTACTTGATCATTACCTTTACCAGTAGCACCATGACATACAGCAATAGCTTGAATTTTATTAGCTAATTTTATTTGTTCTTTAGCAATAATCGGTCTTGCCATAGCAGTACCTAATAAATAATTACCTTCATATAATGCACCTGTACTTAATACAGGAAAAATATAATCTTTAATAAATTTTTCTTTTAAATCTACAACATAACAATCTGTAGCACCAGAGTATAAAGCTTTATCTTGAATATCATCTAATTCTTTAGAAGATTGTCCAACATCAGCAACAAAAGCGATTACTTCTAGAGAATAATTTTCTATAATCCAAGGAATAATTACTGAAGTATCTAGACCTCCAGAATAAGCTAAAACAACTTTACCTGTATTTTTTTTTTTCATAATATTAATCCGATAATTTAAACAAAAGATACATGAGTACCAATCGTATCTCCTTGTAATAATAATTTTAATTGATTTAAACTGTGCCATCCAGAAATATTCACTGATTGTTTTAAATAATAAGAAACACGTATCGCTGCATTTAATTTTTCTATCATACCATTGGTAATAATACCTTCATGAATTAACTTATTAGTTTCAAAGTGTGTAATTTTTTTAATACATTTACCTTTTCCATTTAAAATAGAACTAACATCTGTTAGAAAAATTAAACGAGCTTTTAGAATTATTGATAATGACATAGCTACAATATCAGAAGGAATATCAACAAATAAATTATTTTTAGTGATTCCCGCTGGACTAATAATAGGAATAATATTACGTGAAAAAAGATATTTAATTAATTTAAGTGAATGTAAAGATGGAAAAATATTACTTTTATTTTTCTTAAAAATTATATTATTTTCATAAGTTAAACATAATCCAATAGAATTAATTTGATATTCTTTCGCCCATTTTACAATGTAATTATTAATAGTTCCTGATAACATATTTATTTTAAAATTAACATAATTATTATTTTGTATGTAATGTAATGAACTATCTTTATACATTAAATCATTCATTTTTTTTATTTCAGTATTAATCCAAAAATTACCTCCATGTACAATTAATATATTTCCACGAAATCTATGATAGTAAGAATGTAATACGCTAAAAAAACGGATCATGGAAACATCACTATTTAATAATGCTCCTCCTAACTTTATAACCAAAGTATTCTTCATATATTATACTCTATGTAAATAATAAATTATTACTTATATATATAAATTAATTTGTACCCCTTAAACCTAACATATGACATAAAGCATAAGTTACATCATATTGATTTAAAGTATAAAAATGAAAATGTCGAACTCCTTCTTTACATAATTGTTTAATCATATTCATTGATATAGATAATCCTATCATTTTATTCATTTTATGATCTTTACTATCAATTCCTTCGAACATATTATGTATCCATTTTGGAATATATACATTTGTCATTAATGCAAAATTTTTTAATTGCTTAAAATCTAAAATAGGTAATATTCCTGGAATAATTTCAACATTTATACCAATAGCAGCACAGCGATCTCGAAATCTTAAATAATGTTCCACTTCAAAAAAAAATTGAGTAATTGCTCGATTTGCTCCTAAGTCTACTTTATTTTTTAAATATATTAAATCAGATTGAGAATTTTTTGCTTCTGGATGTACTTCAGGATAAGCAGCAACAGAAATATCAAAATTAGCAATTTCTTTTAATAAAATAATTAAATTTGAAGCATATTTTAAAGAACTATTTTTTTGTTGTATTTTATCTCCTCTCAATACAACCAAATTTTTAATACCTGTATTCCAATAATTTTGAGCAATTTTTTTTATTTCATGATCAGTAAAATTAGAATATATTAAATGTGGAGAAATTGTAACATTTAGTTTTTTTTGAATTTCTAAAACTGAATTATAAGTATAATTATACATATTATCATTTGAAGTACATGTAATTGAAATAAAATCAGGATTCAAAATACTTAATTTTTTAATAGAAGAAAAAAAATTACTATTTTTTATAGTATTTAATTTAGGTGGGAAAAATTCAAACGAAACATTAATTTTAGAAGTAATATGAAAAATATTATTTTCAAATATATGACTATCATAGTTATCAAAAGAATTCATATTTCTATTCCTGTATTAAAAATAAAATATTATTGATAATATTTGTATTCAATGTTATTTTAAAAATATAAAATTCAAATAAACTATGTGAATTTTAATCTATTAGTGAATAAAATATAAAAATATAAATATTATCTAATAATATTACATACACAATTTTAAAATATTGTTATAATGATATTTCAAAAAAAAGTTATAAAAATTTTAAAAAATACATTATAATATAAAATAATTACTATAAAATTAAAATTTTATGTTGCATAAATTATTTTCTAAAAGTAATATATAATAATCTAATATATGTAATATTAGATTATTAATATATTGCCGGCTTAGCTCAGCAGGTAGAGCAACTGACTTGTAATCAGTAGGTCACCAGTTCGATTCCGGTAGCCGGCAAATATAATCAAAATTAATGAAAGGTGGGGTTCCCGAGTGGCTAAAGGGAGCAGACTGTAAATCTGCCGTCTATCGACTTCGAAGGTTCGAATCCTTCCTCCACCAAATTAAAATAATAATAAATTATGTGCGGGCATGGTATAATGGTTATTACCTCAGCCTTCCAAGCTGATAATGCGGGTTCGATTCCCGCTGCCCGCTCAATGTAAAGCTGATATGGCTCAGTTAGGTAGAGCACACCCTTGGTAAGGGTGAGGTCCCCAGTTCAAGTCTGGGTATCAGCAGAACTATAATAAATATTAAAAATTAAATACATTTATAATGATGATAAATCTATTATTTAAATAATATATTAATAAAAATATTGTACATACTATCAATATAAATGTAATATCGAAAATATATCCATATATGGTACTCAGTGAAATATTATTAGTTTTTAATCAAAAAAAAATGAATATTTTAAATATTACAATGAAATATATAATAATTTATAAGGTTATTTATGAATTTTAAAAATAAAAAAAAAAAGATATAAAACAAAATAGATGGTCAATAATTTTACTATTTGTATTAATCAATACAATAATTTATTACTCATGTAACGATATTACATATTTTTCATATTCTATAATAATAACATTAATGATTAATTCAATTATAATAATTCCTAATGCAATCAAAAAAAAAACTATCAATTTTATTAATGAAGCTATTATAGAATCAAAAAAAATTATTTGGTCAAGTAAAAAAGAAACCCTGAAAATTACATTAGTTATATTTGTTTCAAGTATTATAATATCTTTACTATTATGGACTTTAGATAGAATAATATTCTATATCATCTCGTCAATTATTAACTTAAGGTTTTAAAATGTATGATGATCATAAAACACATTGGTATGTTGTACAGGTTTTTTCAGGATTTGAAAATCGTATAGTACAAACACTCAAAAAACGTATAATAATTGAAAAAATGGAAAAATTATTTCAAAAAATATTAGTTCCTACTGAACAGATAATTGAAAAAAAAAACGGAAAACGTAAAGAAAGTAAATTCAATTTTTTTCCAGGATACATTTTACTAAAAATGTATATTAATGAAAAAAGTTGGCATTTAGTTCGAAATATTCCGAAAGTTATAGGATTTATTGGAGGAACATCTGAACAACCCTTACATATTAGTAATCAAGAAGTAAAAAAAGTCATATATCAATTAAGTCAAATAAGAAATAAATCGAGACCTAAGATATTATTTGAAGCTGGAGAAAAAATAAGAGTTAAAGATGGTCCATTTTCAGATTTTCATGGAGTTGTGGAAACTATGGATTATGATAAAAATAGATTAAAAGTTTCAGTATCAATATTTGGAAGACCTACACCAGTAGAGTTGGACTTTAATCAAGTCGAAAAAAATGTATAAAATTAAATAAAAAAATTAATAATATATAATTATTATTAATTATATTAACAATATTCAATGAGAAATTATGGCTAAAAAAATACAATCATATATAAAATTACAAATTTCTTCTGGTATGGCTAATCCTAGCCCTCCAATTGGTCCTGCATTAGGACAAAAAGGAGTAAATATTATGGAATTTTGTAAATCTTTTAATAAAACAACAGAAAAATTAGAAAAAGGTATACCAATACCAGTAATTATTACTATTTATTCTGATCGATCATTTACTTTTATTACAAAAACACCCCCAGCATCTTTTTTATTAAAAAAATATTCTGGTATAAAATTAGGATCCAGTAAACCAAAAATTGAACAATCTGGATCGATTACTCAAGAAAATATTGAAAAAATTGCAAAAATTAAATCAATTGATTTAACAGGATCAAATATTGAAAAAATGAAAAAATCTATTATAGGAACCGCAAAATCAATAGGTTTAAAAATAGAGGATTAAATGGTTAAAATAACAAAGAAAATAAAAAATGTAAAAAATAAAATTGATTTAAAAAAAACATATAAAATATATAATGCAATTAACTTACTAAAAAAATTTTCAACAAAAAACTTTATTGAAAGTTTAGATGTAGCAATTAATTTAGGTATTGATGCCAAAAAATCTGATCAAAATATTCGTGGATTTACTATACTTCCTCATGGTATTGGTCGTAAAATCAAAATTGCTGTATTTACTCAAGGTGAAAATATCAAAAAAGCAACAGACAATGGAGCTGATATCGCTGGAAGTTATGAATTAATAGATTACTTTAAAAATAACAAAAAAAGTCATTTTGATGTAGTGATTGCTTCTCCAGATAGTATGAATATTATAGGAAAATTAGGACCTATATTAGGTCCTAAAGGATTAATGCCTAATCCAAAAACAGGAACTATTACTTCTAATATTGTAGAAGCAATTAATAATGCAAAAAAAGGACAAATACGTTATAAAAATGATAAAAATGGAATTATACATACTACTATAGGAAAAATCAATTTTTCAAATCAACAATTACAAGAAAATTTAACACAATTACTAGAATCATTATATAAATTAAAACCTATAAAATCTAAAGGCACATTTTTTAAAAAAATAACATTATCTACTACTATGGGTATTGGATTATTAATTCAAAAAGATAGTATCAATGAAAAAAAATAAATGTTATATTATTAAATCTTTTAAAATATAATATATTTTAAAAATCATTGATATTTAGCAATAAAAGTTTTAATCTGATATCAGGAATATAAGACATATGATATTAAATATACAAAAAAAAAAAAATATTATTGCTAAAATAAATAAAATAGCTCATATTGCATTATCAGTTATTATTGCTGATACTCGAACGGTAAATGTTAATAAAATTACTCAATTACGTAAACATGGTCGAATAAATAATGTTAAAATTCATGTTGTAAAAAATACTTTACTTAAAATATCATTTCAAAATACATCATTAGAATGTTTAAATAATCATTTATTTGGACCATCTTTAATTGCATTTTCAATCAATGATTCAGAAAGTGCAATAAAATTATTTCACAATTTTCATAAAAATAATAAAAATTTTAAAATTATTACTGCTGCATTACACGGGAAAATATTATCACCACTAGAAATTAATCAAATTGCAAATTTACCTTCATATCAAGAAGCAATTATACATTTGATAATCACTATAAAAACCGCAACAATAGGAAAATTACTTTTTGTTTTATTAGCAATAAAACAAAAAAAATGTACAATAAAATAAAATTCTTTAATTTTTGTAATGTTCAATTAAACGAAAATTAATTTCATTGTTGCCAGGAATACTATTTATGTCTATAACTAAAGAAAAAATATTAGAAGCAGTATCAAAAATGTCTGTTATGGATATTGTTGAATTAATTTCTAGTATGGAAAAAAAATTCGGAGTTTCTGCTGCAATACCAATACATAATACAAATACTCAAAATGTAAAAGAAAAAGAAGAAAAAACAGAATTTGATGTATTATTAAAATCTATTGGTAAAAATAAAATATCAGTAATTAAAGCTGTAAGAAGTGCAACTAACCTTGGATTAAAAGAATCTAAAGATTTAGTAGAATCAGCTCCAACAATTATCAAAGAAAAAATAAATAAAAAAGATGCTGAATCGTTAAAAAATAATTTAGAAAAAGTTGGCGCTGAAGTTGAAATAAAATAGTAATATTAATATAATCAAGAATAATTCTATTTATATTATGCTGGTGGAAATATCACCAGCTTTATTTTTATATAATTATAAAAATAAGAATATTATATATTAAAAATATAAAATATTCTTATTATTTTAATCACAAACAATAATAAAGGTATTACATTTATGATTATCAATTTATTAAATGATCAAAAAATCTTTCATTTCATTAATTATTTTAACAAAAAATATAATTTATATTTTTTGTTAAATTTAATCAGTTGATTAAGGAATTAAGAAGTGTATTCTCACACAGAGAAAAAAAGGATTCGTAAAGATTTTAGGAAACATCCTAAAATCTTAAAAATCCCATATCTTCTTAATATTCAACTAAATTCTTTCAAAAAATTTATTAAACAAGATGTAACAGGTAAATCAGGATTAGAATCGGCATTCCGTTCTGTATTCCCTATTAAAAGTTATAATGGTAATTCTGAATTACAATATATAAGTTATCGTTTAGGTAAAAAAATATTTAATGTTACAGAATGTAAAACTAGAGGTATGACATATTCTATACCTATACGCGTCAAATTAAGATTAATAATATATCAAATAGAAAATTTAGATATTATTGTTAAAGAAATTAAAGAACAAGAAGTATATATGGGTGAAATTCCAGTTATGACCCATCATGGAACATTTATTATTAATGGTACTGAAAGAGTTGTTGTATCTCAATTACATCGTAGTCCAGGAGTATTTTTTGATAGTGATAAAGGAAAAACTAATTCTTCTGGTAAAATTTTATACCATGCTCGAATTATACCTTATCGAGGATCATGGTTAGATTTTGAATTTGATACTAAAGATCATTTATTTGCACGTATAGATCGTCGTAGAAAATTTCCAATTAGTATAATTTTACGTGCTTTAGGATGTAATACTGAAGAAATTTTAAAAATTTTTTTTAAAAAAAATATATTTCAGTTAAAAAATAATAAAATATATATGGAATTAATTCCTGATAGATTAAGAGGAGAAACAGCATCTTTTAATATTATTTATAATAATATTATATATGTTGCAAAAGGAAAACGTATTACTATTCGACATATTAAAAAATTAAAAAATGAAAAAATTCAATCCATAGAAGTTCCTATTGAATATTTAGTAGGACAAATTGTTTGTAAAAATTATATCAATTCATATACTAATGACGTTATTATATTAGCTAATACTCCATTAACATTAGAAAATATAAAAAATATCCAAAAATCTAAATTTCAATGTATAGAAACAATTTTTACTAATGATATTGATCATGGTGCATATATATCTAATACATTAAATATTGATACAACTATTGATCAATCTAGCGCATTAATAGAAATATATAAAATTATGAGACCCGGTGAACCTCCTAGTAAAGAAGTTTCAGAAAATTTATTTTTTAATTTATTTTTTTCTGAACATAGATATGAACTTTCATTAGTAGGAAGAATGAAATTAAATAAATCTGTATCTCGTCAAGAAATTACAGGTAAAAGTATATTAGATAAACAAGATATTATTGATGTTATAAAAAAACTTATTGATATACGAAATGGAAAAAAAGAAACTGATGATATTGATCATTTAGGTAATAGAAGAGTTAGATCTGTTGGTGAAATGGTAGAAAATCAATTTAGAATTGGTTTAATACGAGTTGAAAAAACAGTTAAAGAAAGACTATCTTTAGGAGATTTAAATATATTAATGCCTCAAGATGTTATTAATGCAAAACCAATTTCAGCTATTGTTAAAGAATTTTTTACTTCTAGTCAATTATCTCAATTTATGGATCAAAATAATCCTTTAGCAGAAATTACACATAAACGACGAATCTCTGCACTTGGATTAGGCGGTTTAACTCGAGAAAGAGCAGGATTTGAAGTTCGAGATGTACATCCTACTCATTATGGTAGAGTTTGCCCTGTTGAAACACCAGAAGGGCCAAATATTGGATTAATTAATTCTTTATCAGTATATGCGCAAACTAATGAATATGGTTTTTTAGAAACACCATATCGAAAAGTTAAAAATGGATTAGTAACACAAGAAATTCAATATTTATCAGCTATAGAAGAAGGACAATATATAATTGCACAAATTAATTCACGTATTAACTCAAATAATTATTTTATTGATCAATTAATTATGTGTAGATATAAAGGAGAATCTGGTTTATTTGATGTAAAAAAAATTGATTATATGGATATTTCTGCCCAACAAATTGTTTCTGTAGGTACTTCTTTGATACCATTTTTAGAACATGATGATGCTAATCGAGCATTAATGGGAGCTAATATGCAAAGACAAGCTATTCCTAATTTAAAACCAGAAAAACCCTTAGTTGGTACTGGAATGGAACGATCTGTTGCAATTGATTCAGGTGTAACAGTTGTTGCTAAAAGAAGTGGAATAATACAATATGTTGATGCATCAAGAATAGTAGTAAAAGTATGTAACAATGAAACTGATCTAGAAGAATCTGGAATTGATATTTACAATTTAATAAAATATAGTAGATCTAATCAAAATACCTGTATTAATCAAATTCCTTGTGTTCAATTACATGAAAATATTTATAAAGGAGATGTATTAGCAGATGGTCCATCTACAGATTTAGGAGAATTAGCATTAGGTCACAACATGAGAGTAGCATTCATGCCGTGGCATGGATATAATTACGAAGATTCTATATTAATATCAGAAAATATTATTAAAAAAGATCAATTTACTACTATTCATATTCAAGAATTATCATGTATTGCTCGAGATACTAAATTAGGTCCAGAAGAAATTAGTTCTGATATACCTAATATTCATGAATCAGCTTTATCTAAATTAGATGAATCAGGAATTGTATATATTGGAGCAGAAATTAAAGGTGGAGATATTTTAGTTGGTAAAGTAACCCCTAAAGGAGAAAATCAACTCACTCCTGAAGAAAAGTTATTACGTGCTATTTTTGGTGAAAAAGCATCTGATGTAAAAGATTCATCTTTACGAGTTCCAAATAGTGTTTCAGGAACAGTAATTGATGTACAAATATTCACGAGAGATGGTATAAAAAAAGATAAAAGAACTATAGAAATTGAAAATATGCAATTACAAAAAATTAAAAAAGATTTAACAGAAGAATTTAAAATTTTAGAATCAAATATATTTAATAGAGCCAAAAATATACTTATTAAATCATCCATTGAAAGTAACTATTTAAATACATTAAATAAAAAACTATGGCTAACTATTGATATACAAGATAAAAAAAATGCTCAAGAACTAAATAAAATTAATAAAAAATATAAAAAACTTAAAAAAATATTTAAAAACACAATAGAATTGCAAAGAAAAAAAATTACTAAAGGAGATGATTTAGCACCAGGAATATTAAAAGTTGTTAAAATATCTTTAGCAGTGAAACGTCAAATTAAAACTGGTGATAAAATGGCAGGAAGACATGGAAATAAAGGAGTAATATCTAAAATTAATCCTATAGAAGATATGCCATATGATAAAAATGGAGTACCAATTGATATCGTTCTTAATCCATTAGGAGTACCTTCAAGAATGAATATTGGTCAAATTTTAGAAACTCATTTAGGCATGGCTGCGAAAGGTATTGGAGATAAAATTAATAAAATGTTAAAAAATCAAGAAAAAATTTATAAAATACGTTCTTTTATACAAACAGTATTTAATTTAGGTAAAAAAATAAAACAAAAAATTGATTTTAATACTTTATCTGATTCAGAAATTTTAACATTAGCACATAATTTTAAATATGGTTTACCTATTTCAACACCTGTATTTGATGGTGCTCAAGAAGAAGAAATTAAAAAATTATTAAAATTAGGTGATTTACCACAATCAGGACAAATAACGTTATTTGACGGTCGAACAGGAGAACAATTTGAACGACCTGTTACTGTTGGATATATGTATATGCTTAAATTAAATCATTTAGTAGATGATAAAATGCATGCGCGTTCAACTGGATCTTATAGTTTAATTACTCAACAACCTCTAGGTGGAAAAGCTCAATTTGGAGGACAAAGATTTGGTGAAATGGAAGTATGGGCATTAGAAGCATATGGAGCATCATATACATTACAAGAAATGTTAACTGTTAAATCGGATGATGTTTATGGAAGAAGTAATATGTATAAAAATATAGTAGAAGGTAACTATCAAATGGACCCTGGTACACCTGAATCATTTAATGTTCTATTAAAGGAAATTCGATCTTTAGGAATTAATATTGAACTTGACGATGAATAAAATACATACAATATGTATAATTTATTTTAAAATTATAAATATACTTTCAATATCCTTATACTTCTATGGAATTTCTTGTGAAAAATTTCAAAAAAATTATAAAAACACAAATTAAAACAGAAGAATTTAATTCTATCAAAATTGAATTAGCTTCTCCAGATACTATTCGTGCTTGGTCTTTTGGTGAAGTAAAAAAACCTGAAACTATAAATTACCGAACTTTTAAACCAGAACGTGATGGATTATTTTGTTCTAGAATTTTTGGACCTATCAAAGATTACGAATGTTTATGTGGAAAATATAAAAGACTGAAACATCGCGGTGTAGTATGTGAAAAATGCGGAGTAGAAGTAACACAAAGTAAAGTACGACGTGATAGAATGGGACATGTTGAATTAGCTGCACCAATTGCACATATTTGGTTTTTAAAATCTCTACCATCACGTATTGGATTACTTTTAGATATGCCTTTGCGTGATATTGAGCGAGTACTGTATTTTGAATCTTATGTAATTCTTGAAGAAGGTATGACAAATTTTGAAAAAAAACAGATTTTATCAGAAGAACAATATTTAGATGCATTAGAAGAATTTGGAGATGAATTTGATGCAAAAATGGGTGCTGAAGCAATTCAAGTGTTATTAAAAGATCTTAATTTACCTATAGAGCATGAAAATCTTTATAATCAATTAAAAAAAACAAATTCTGAAACAAAAAAAAAGAAAATTACAAAAAGAATAAAAATTATAGAATCATTTTTATTATCTGATAATAAACCAGAATGGATGATTCTTAATGCACTACCTATTTTACCTCCCGATTTAAGACCATTAGTGCCACTTGATGGGGGTAGATTTGCAACATCTGATTTAAATGATTTATATCGTCGAGTAATTAATAGAAATAACCGTTTAAAAAGATTATTAGAATTATCTGCTCCTGATATTATAGTCAGAAATGAAAAACGTATGTTACAAGAAGCAGTAGACGCATTATTAGATAATGGAAGACGAGGAAAAGCTATTATAGGTTCTAATAAAAGACCTTTAAAATCTTTAGCGGATATGATTAAAGGGAAACAAGGTCGATTTAGACAAAATCTATTAGGGAAAAGAGTAGATTATTCAGGTAGATCTGTAATTACAGTAGGTCCATATTTACAATTACATCAATGTGGATTACCAAAAAAAATGGCCTTAGAGTTATTTAAACCATTTATATATGGAAAATTAGAAATTAAAGGATTTGCTACAACTATTAAAGCCGCCAAAACAATGGTAGAAAAAGAAGAACCCGTTGTATGGGATATATTAGATGAAGTAATACATAAACATCCTATTTTATTAAATCGTGCACCTACATTGCATAGGTTAGGTATACAAGCATTTGAACCAATATTAGTTGAAGGTAAAGCAATACAATTACATCCATTAGTATGTACTGCATATAATGCTGATTTTGATGGTGATCAAATGGCAGTACATGTACCTTTAACTAAAGAATCACAAATGGAAGCACGTAACTTAATGATGTCAACAAAAAATATTCTTTCTCCTGCTAATGGTGAGCCTGTTATTGTTCCTTCTCAGGATATTGTATTAGGACTATATTATATGACAAGAAAAAAAATACATGCAAAAGGAGAAGGAATGATACTAAAAAACTCACAAGAAGCAGAAAAAGTATATCAATTAGGATTAGCTGAATTACATGCTGTAGTAAAAGTTCGAATTACTGAATATATTAAAAATCAAGACAGTACATTTACAGAAAAATATCAAATAGTTAATACTACTATTGGTAGAGCTATCTTATGGAATGTTATTCCTAAAGGATTACCATTTAATATGATTAACAAAACTTTACGGAAACAGTCTATAACAAATATGTTAAACATATGCCATCAAACTTTAGGTATCCAAGAGACAGTATCATTTTCTGATCAAATGATGTATACAGGTTTTGAATATTCTTCAAAATCTGGAACATCCGTAGGTATAGATGACATGATGATACCTGATGAAAAATCTGAAATAATTCATGAAGCAGAAAATGAAGTATTAGAAATTCAACAACAATTTCAATCAGGATTAGTTACATCTGGAGAACGATATAATAAAGTTATTGATATATGGTCTACTTCTAATGAACGTGTTGCGAAAGCAATGATGAAAAATTTATCTATTGAAACTGTCATGAATAAAAAAGGAATTATTAAACAACAAGAATCTTTTAATAGTATATTTATGATGGCAGATTCAGGAGCAAGAGGATCTGCTGCTCAAATTAGACAATTAGCTGGAATGAGAGGATTAATGGCAAAACCAGACGGATCTATTATTGAAACTCCTATTACAGCTAATTTTAGAGAAGGGTTGAATGTATTACAATATTTTATTTCTACACATGGTGCACGAAAAGGATTAGCTGATACTGCATTAAAAACAGCTAATTCTGGTTATTTAACACGAAGATTAGTTGATGTTGCACAAGATTTAGTTGTTACAGAGCATGATTGTGGTACTAAAAATGGAATTATTATGGCTCCAGTTATAGAAGGAAGTAATATAAAAGAACCATTATGTGATAGAGTATTAGGTCGAATTACATCTGACAATGTTGTACATCCTCATTCAAAAAAAATATTAATTCCTAAAAATACATTATTAAATGAAGAATTATGTAAAATAATTAAGAAAAATTTTGTTGATTATGTGAAAGTTAGATCAGTGGTAAATTGTGAAACTGATTTTGGAGTATGTGCATACTGTTATGGCCGTGATTTATCTAGAGGAGAATTAGTTAAAAAAGGAGAAGCTATTGGTGTAATTGCTGCTCAATCTATTGGAGAACCAGGAACACAGTTAACAATGAGAACATTTCATATTGGTGGTGCTGCTTCACGAACAGTTTCTGCATCTAGTATAGAAGTAAAAAGTACAGGAGTAATTGATTTAAATAATTCTAAATCAGTAAAAAATTCTCACGGAAAAATTATTATTACTTCAAGAAATATTGAATTAAAAATGCTTGATAAATTTGGAGTTCCACAAGAAAGTTATAAGGTACCTTATGGTGCTGTATTAGAAAAAGGACATGGAGAAGTAGTTCATAGGGGAGAAACATTAGCAAAATGGGATCCTCATACTATTCCTGTTATTACTGAAGTTCCTGGATATATAAAATTTATAGATATGATTGAAGGCAAAAGTATTATAAAACAAACAGACGAATTAACTGGTTTATCTTCTATAATAGTATTGGATTCTTTTGAACGTAATATTGTAGGAAAAAATCTTCGTCCATCTATAAAAATCATAAAATCAAACGGAGAAGATGTTTTAATATCAGGAACATCTATTCATGCACAGTATTTTCTTCCAGGAGGAACTATTATTCAATTAGAAAATGGAGTGCAAGTAAGTTCAGGAGATACTATAGCGAGAGTACCACAAGAATCAGTAGGAACAAAAGATATAACAGGAGGATTACCTAGAGTAGCTGATTTATTTGAAGCTCGTCGTCCTAAGGAACTTGCTATACTATCGGAAATAAGTGGTCTTGTTTCTTTTGGAAAAGAAACAAAAGGGAAAAGAAGATTAAAAGTTACATCTACAGTAAATCACGTATATTACGAAGAAATGATACCAAAATGGAGACAATTAAATGTACTTGAAGGTGAACGAGTAGAAAAAGGCGATGTAATATCTGATGGACCAGAATCACCGCATGATATTCTACGGCTTAGAGGAGTACAATCTGTAACTAAATATATTGTTAATGAAGTTCAAGAGGTATATCGTTTACAGGGTGTAAAAATAAATGATAAACACATTGAAGTAATTATTAAGCAAATGTTAAGAAAAGCAACAATTATTCATCCCGGGGATTCTACTTTCTTGAAAGGTGAACAAGTTGAATATACAAATATTAAAATAGAAAATAGAAGATTAAAGCAATTTAAAAAAAGACCAATTACATTTATACGTAATTTATTAGGAATTACAAAATCTTCTTTATCTACAGAATCATTTATATCCGCAGCTTCTTTTCAAGAAACTACTCGGGTATTAACTGAAGCAGCAGTAGCTGGGAAAAAAGATGATTTACGTGGATTGAAAGAAAATGTTATTGTTGGAAGATTAATTCCAGCAGGTACTGGATATGTTTATCATACTAATCGTTTGAATCAACGTAATCAAAAAATACTCAATCAACATGCATCACATTACAATAATAAACATAATAAAAAAATATCCTATTCTCATTTATCTGATGAATTAAAAACTGAAATGTAAAAAAAAGTAAATTTTCTTCATTATGTGCTTTATTGATAGCTATATTTGAAATAGCTATCAATTAAAGTATATATAACATATTTATTTCTACCATATAAATATTTATCAAATTACATATATCAAAATATTATTATCATGATATAATAATTATAAAATTCAAGTACATATACTTAATAAGTAATATGATTTTTTTTATAATAATTTTCAACTTTTTTTTTACTCATTTTATCAATATACGCCATACCAAATGCTGATAATACAAATGTTAAATGGATAATGACACACCACATAATTTTATTATCTAATACTTTTTCAACTTCCATAAATAATCGAAGAAGATGAACAGAAGAAATTGCAACAATTGAAGAAGCTACTTTATTTTTAATTGAACTAACGTCCATTTTACCCATCCACCCTAATCGTTTTTTATTATCATTAATATCCATTTTGGAAATAAAATTTTCATATCCTGAAAACATTACCATAACTAATAAACCTCCAACTAAAGCAATATCAATTAATGATAAAACAATTAATACTAATCCGGATTCAGACATAATTAAAATTTTTGGAACAATAAAAATAATTTGTTGAAAAAATTTGACAGTTAATAATATAAATCCAAATGATAATCCAATATATACAGGAAACATTAACCAACGAGAAGCATATATGGTTTTTTCAATAATTTTTTCCATGAATCCTCTTTTCATTATCTGTATTGATATATTCATAAAAATTTTATTTTTAATATAAAATATTTCATGATTTTATTATAAATAAACATATGTAATATTTTATTTTAAAATAAAACAATAGATATGATAATATAAAACATATATCAATTTATTTTGATAATATATATAATGAAAAAAAAAAATAAAATTATTAAAACTGCTTTAATTAGTGTGTTTAACAAATCTAAAATTATAAAATTTGCAACAGGCTTATTAGAAAATAAAATTAAAATATTTTCTACTTCAGGAACAAGAAAAAAACTAAAAAAAAACCATATAAAAACACATAAAATATGTGAAATAACACAATATCCAGAAATCATAAACGGACAAGTAAAAACTATACATCCTAAAATTTTTGGGGGTATTTTAGGTAATAAAAAAAAATATTTTGATATAATTGAAAAATATCAAATGACTGCTATTGATATGATTGTAACTAATTTTTATTCATTTCATGATACTCATGAAAATATGGATATAGAAAAAACAATTGATATTGGTGGACCTGCTATAGTAAGAGCTGCTGCAAAAAATTATAAAAATGTTATTGTTATAACAGATATACTAGATTATGAAAAAATATTAAATGAGATTTATAATACTCAATATGTTAGTCTAGAAACTAGATTAAAATTAGCTTATAAAGCTTTTCATTATACTATGAATTATGATTATAAGATTAAAAAATATTTTAATAAAAAAATTAATGACCTATATAACAATAAAATAAATAATTTATTTCCTGAAAAAATAAATTTACAATATGTAAAAAAACAAGACTTAAAATATGGAGAAAACCCTCATCAAAAAGCATCTTTTTATATTAAAAAAAATAAAAAAACCATACCAGGAGTTATAAGTTCTTACAAACAATTGAATGGAATGCTTCTTTCATATAATAATATATCTGATGCTAATATAGCATTAGAATGTGTTAATCAATTTTATAAACCTACTTGTGTGATTGTAAAACACGGTAGTCCATGTGGTGCAGCATTATCAGATAATATAGAATTATCTTATTTATCTGCTTATAATAGTGATCCAATTTCAGCATTTGGTGGTGTTATTAGTTTTAATTGTTTAATGGACGATAAAATAATTAAAACAATTTTAGATAAACAATTTGTAGAAGTAATTGTAGGACCTGAAATTACTGAATCGGGGTTAAAAATTATTAAACAAAAAAAAAACGTTAAACTTTTAATTTGTGGATATCATAATAAAAAAAATGTTACATTTAAAGAATTACATAGCGTTAATCATGGTTTATTAATACAGCAAAATAATTTTATTAATAATAATCAACATAATTGGAATATAGTAAGTCAAAAAAAACCTAATGAATTGGAAAAAAAAAATGCTTTTTTTTTATGGAAAATAATAAAATTTATTAAATCTAATGCAATTGTATATGGTCAAAATTTTAAAACTATTAGTATTGGATCAGGACAAACCAGTCGGATTGATGCAGTCAAAATAGCTAATGCAAAATATTATGAAAACAATAAAAAACTCCATAATAACAAGCAACCAATTATTATGGCTTCTGATGCATTTTTCCCATTTAAAGATAGTATAGATATAGCTTCATTATTAGGAGTATCCTGTATTATTCAACCAGGAGGATCTATTAGAGATTCTGAAGTTATAGAATCAGCAGATAAGCATAATATTTCTATGATTTTTACAGGAATACGAAATTTTAAACATTAAAATTAATATTTATAAACAATAATCATATTTTATACAACATTTTAAAATATAATTTTATTTTAGTATTTTTAAACAAAAGGGTTAATACCCTTTTGTTGTAAAGTATTACATATTATGTTTTTGAATATAAGATCGAATATTTTCAGTAGCAATAACCATATTTTTTAAAGCATGTCTAGTTTCTTCCCAATTTCGTGTTTTTAAACCACAATCAGGATTTACCCACAAACGATTGACAGGAATGTACTGAATAGCTTTTTTTAATAATTTTTCGATATCATGAATTTTAGGAATATTTGGAGAATGAATATCATATACTCCAGGACCAATTTCATTAGGGTATTGAAATGTTTTAAAAAATTCTAATAATTCCATATCTGATCTAGCAGTTTCAATAGTTATTACATCTGCATCTAACTTCACAATAGCGTCCATAATATCATTAAATTCGCAATAACACATATGTGTATGAATCTGAGTAGTATCTTGTACTTTTGAACAAGATAGTCTAAATGCTTTAGTAGACCAATCTAAATATTTTTTCCAATCTGATTGGCGTAAAGGTAAACCTTCTCGCAATGCAGGCTCATCAATTTGAATAATATTAATTCCGGAATGTTCTAATTCTAATACTTCGTCTTGTAGTGCCAATGCAATTTGATAAGATATCATTTCTTTTGATAAATCTTCTCTTAAAAATGACCAACATAAAATAGTAATTGGACCAGTTAACATTGCTTTAACGGGTTTATTTGTAAGAGACTGTGCATATTTTGCATATTCTAAAGTAATTGGTTTAGAACGATATACATCTCCAATTATTATAGGAGGTTTAACACATCTTGATCCATAACTTTGAACCCATCCAAAACGTGTAAATATAAATCCATGTAAATGTTCGCCAAAATATTCTACCATATCGTTTCGTTCAGGTTCACCGTGTACTAAAACATCAATACCTAACAATTCTTGTTGTTCAATAATATATTTAATATGTTTTTTAATTTCTATTTTATAATTTTCAACATCAATTTTTTTATTTTTAAATTGAAGACGTAATTTTCTTATATCAATTGTTTGTGGGAAAGAACCTATTGTTGTAGTTGGTAAAATAGGAAAATTGAAATTATCTTTTTGTTTTTTTGATCGAATAGAATAAGATGATTTCCTATGAGCATCATATTGAATAATATTATTTAATCGTTCTTGAATTTTATAATTATGTACTTGATGAGAATTTTTATGAGTATATAGTAAATTACTCCATGTTTTTAATATATCTACATTATTATTATTCAATGCTTGAGTTAATAAACTTAATTCAATACATTTTTGTACAGAAAAAGCAAACCATTGTTTCACTTTTGGATCAATATGTTTTTCAACATCTAAATCAACAGGACTATGTAATAAAGAACAAGAAGGTCCGATCCATAAGTTAATACGATTATTTATTATAGACTGAATAATATTAAACCAATATACTAAATCTGCTTTCCAAATATTACGACCATTAATTACACCTAAAGATAACACCCAATCATTAGGTACTCGTTTATTAATTTTTTTCAAATCATATTTACCATCTATTAAATCAATATGTAATCCTTGAATAGGTAACTGAACAATTGTATCAAAATTATGATAAACACTTTCAAAATATGTAGTTAATAATAATTTAACATGTCTTGTTAATAACATATAAGAAATTTTAAAAGATTTTACCCATTGTTCTGGTAATTCTAATGATAAAATTGGTTCATCAATTTGAACCCATTCAATATTTCTTGATTTAATTTCCATTAATATTTCTTGGTATGCGCATAATAATTCTTCTAATAATTCTAATTTATTAAATTTTTCTCCTTTAATCTTTCCTAACCATAAATAACTTAAAGGACCTAAAATAACCGGTTTAACATTATGACCTTGTTTTAACGCTTCATCAATTTCATCAAATAACTGAAACCAAGATAATTTAAAACTTTGATTTTTTACAAATTCTGGAACAATATAATGATAATTTGTATCAAACCATTTAGTCATTTCTGATGCTAAAACTGATTTTTTATTTGGCGCTATTCCTCGAGCTGTATAAAATAAAGTATCTAGATCAATCGATCCATCAGTATTTCTATGTCTTAATGGTATATTACCTAATAACATACTCATATTTAAAACATGATCATACCAAGCAAAATCACCTACTGGAATTAAATTAATTCCTAATTTTCTTTGTTTTTCCCAATGTTTAGAACGTAATTGAAACCCTGTTTTTAAAAGTTGTTGTTTTGAAATTTTCCCAGACCAATAGTTTTCTTGAGCTTTTTTTAATTCTCTATTTACACCAATTCTAGGAAAACCTAGAGTGTGATTTAAAACAACCATAGAACATATACCTAAGTTTTTAATAAAATTTTATAACTTATCATTATAAATTATATTAAAATTAACAAGAACAAATCATTCATTACCTTCATGAAGGAAAATCATGATTAAAATTAAACATTTAAAAAACCTAAAAATCTTAAAAAATAGCGGATCAATAACAGCAGCAGCAAAAAAATTACATCAAACACAATCAACATTATCTCATCAATTTAATAAACTAGAAAAAAAATTAGGATTTAAATTATTTATTCGAAAAAGTTATCCTTTAAAATTTACTGTACAAGGTAATATGTTATTAAATTTATCTAATAAAATACTTCCTAAAATATATAAAACAATAGAAAAATGTCGTTATATAAATCACATTAATATTCGTATTGCAATTGAATGTCATAATTGTATACAATGGTTAAATGTAGCATTAAAAAATTTTAATCAATTATGGCCTAATATTAAGATAAACTTTAAATCTGAAATAATTTTTGATCCTCAAATAGCATTAAAAAAAGAAAAATTGGACATTGTATTAACTTCCGATATTTTATTAAATAATCAATTAATTTATCTTCCTTTATTTAATTTTGAAATTAAATTAGTTTTATCACCTAACCATATTCTTGCTAAAAAAAAAAAGATTATTCCAAAAAATTTAAAATCAGAAATATTAATGATTTATCCAGTACAATATGAAAGATTAGATATATGGAAATTATTTTTTAAATCATCCGGAATTCTTCCAATATTTAAAAAAGTTAAAAATACTTTAATGTTAATTCAAATGATATCATCTAATATGGGTATTTCAGCATTACCTGAATGGGTTGTTCAAAAATTTGAACAGCAAGGATTAGTAATTACTAAAACATTAGGTCATGGAATTTGGAAAAAATTATATGCCATTATAAGAAAATCAACACAATATCGAATACCTATACAAGAATTTATTATTTCAATTAAATTATATACCATACATCGTATTCAATTTATTAGAAGTATTAAAATATTAAAAATTTATATTAAACAATATAATATAATAAATATAAATCTAATCACATAAATAATAATATAATTTTAGTATTGATTATTTTATTATAGAATAAATCTATTATTTATATTTTTAATTAATTTTTTATAACCCCTTTTAATTTTTTCATTGCATTTTTTTCTAATTGACGTACACGTTCTGCTGAAATACCATAATTATTTGCTATTTCCTGTAAAGTAATTTTATTTTTTTTATCTATTAACCATCTAGCATGAATAATATGACGACTTCGAGAATCTAATCTTAATATTGCATGATTTAACTGATATGATGCACGTTTATTCCAATTATTTGCTGATACTTGATGTGAAAAATTAGATTTATAATCATGTAAATATGGAAGTAAATTACTAATTCTTAAATCTTGAATTTTCAATTCAGGAATGGGATTAAAAGTAATATCTTGAGATAACATACGAGATTCCATATCCCTAACATCTTGTTGTGTTACTCTTAACTCTTGAGAAACTATCCTTACTTCATTTTCATTAAACCAACTTAATCTATTTTTTTTTTTTCTTAAATTAAAAAATAATTTTCTTTGTGATTTTGTTGTTGCAACTTTCACAATTCTCCAATTTTTTAATACATATTCATGTATTTCGGATTTTATCCAATGTACAGCAAATGATACAATACGTACATTCATATTAGGATTAAATCGACGTACAGCTTTCATTAATCCTACATTACCTTCTTGAATAAGATCAGATTGTGGTAAACCATAACCTGAATAATTTTGTGCAATATGTACCACAAATCGAAGATGAGATAAAATTATCGTTTTAGCTGCCATTAAATCGCCATGATAATACAACTTTTCTGATAAAATTTGTTCTTCAGTAGATGATAACATTTTCCACGTATTAATAGTATGAATATAAGCATTTAAATCTCTTAAAGGAATTCTAGACAAACGTTGTATCTTATTAATCATTTATATGCCTTGTTTTAATCAATCATCACTATAAAACATAAATTAAGATTTAAATAATATTATTTAATAAAAATTTTTATCATAATATTTAAAATTTAATTTAAAGTATTTCTTGATTAAATTCTTATAGATCGAATAAATCAAAATAATTAAATGTTGCATTAATTTCAATATTTTTAAAAATATAAAATGTAAAAATCTATAAAAATCATCTTCTAAAAACAATACATTATTAAAAATAATTTAATGCATGTAATTTTTATAATATAAAATAATTTCTAAAAAATTTTAATCATTATAAATATATAATACTAGTAATATTTTACTAACAATATATATTTTTTTTTAATACCCTAATAATTTTTAGTTTTTATGAAATATAGTTTATTTTGTAAATATTTGAATATATGTTCTTGAAATATCAATTTTTTTTAGATTTTTATTGTATAAAAAAATCATATCGTATCATTTAAATAAAAATTTTTAAAACTAATATCCTGCTGTTATTAATCAATTGTCATTATATAATAATAAAAAATATAATGTACTTTTATTAAATCATATTATACATTTCAGATATTCACATAAATATATTAATTTTGATATTGTATCTATTGTTTTGAGTATAACATATAGATCATAACAAATATTTTTATATATTTAAAATAAATATTACTATTTTAATAAAATATGAATAATATTATTCTTAAAAAATATACATCGTAATTAATTTAGATATGTTGAAACAATATATTCTTATATCTTAATTATTAAATATATTAAATAAAATATGATAAATTTTTTTAATTTTTACATTGTATATTAAATAATATTATTTAAATAGAATATATTTTTAAAACATTATATAAATTATAATATATAAATAATTTTTATTATTTTATGATATATTAGACAATAATTATCCATACGTGTATTTATAAAAACCATAATTATATTATAATTATTCAAAATATAAAAATAAAAATCTGTTTTAAAATTTTTACTAAAAAATAAATGACTATCTCAATTTAAGTGAATATTTATATTTTAAAATCATAACTGATTAACAAGTATTATTATATAAATATAATTAACTAAATAATTTATCATATATATAATAAATATATACACATGATGCAATTTATATAATTATTAAAAGATATGAAGAACCAAAATAAAAAAAAGAAAATTCGTATTATTTCTGGGTATCTTAAAGGTCAAATAATACAAACAATTAATAATAATAATTTAAGACCTACACTACATAGAATACGAGAAACATTATTTAATTGGTTAATTTTAAATATTAAAGATTCATATTGTTTAGATTGTTTTTCTGGAAGTGGTGCTTTAGGGATTGAATCAATATCACGTTATGCTAGTTATGTAACTTGTTTAGAATCAAATAAAAACATTATTAAAAATTTAAGAAAAAATATTTATAGACTTCAAATTAATAATATTAATATTATACATACAGATGCATTGATATGGTTAAAAAAAAATACAATAAAATATAATATTATATTTTTAGACCCTCCATATCAGAAATATGAATTACAAAAAATTATTTTTTTATTACATAAAACAAATATTATTAAATATCCAGGATATGTGTATATAGAACAATCAAAATATAAATCAAATAATATTCAATATCCAAAAAATTGGAATTTATTTAAACAAAAATTTACGAAAAAAATTCATTATAAATTATATATGGTCAATAAATATTAAAAAAAATAAATTATCTTACATAAAATAATTATTTTATAAATATAATACAAATCATACTAATACAATAAAATGTTATTATTTAAAGGTAAAAATGAGAAATATTAATTTTTTAAAAAAATTAAAAAAAATCATTCCTAATAATATTAAACCAAAGTTTCAACATGATCATGATGTATTAATATGGAATAAAAAAGAAGGACAATTATTTTGTCAATCTATTATTAAAAAAAATAAAGAAATAAAAATTCAACATATGTTAAAAAGATCAGGTATTAAAGAATTATATATCAATTGTTCATTTGATAATTATAAAATAGAACATGAAGGACATAAAAAAGTAGTAAAATTTTCTAAACAGTATGCTCAAGAATTTGATAATCACAGAGATAGTTTTATATTTTCAGGATGGCCAGGAACAGGAAAAAATCATTTAGCTTCCGCTATAGGTAATTATTTAATTCGTAAACAAAAAAGTGTACTTATTATAACAATTGCAGATTTAATGTCTAGTATTAAAAAAACATTTAATAAATTATATTTGAAAAATACAGAAGAAAATTTATTAAATTACTTTAGCACTGTGGATTTATTAATTATTGATGAAATTGGTATACAAATTGAGTCGCGATATGAAAAAATGATTATGCATCAAATTATTGATAGAAGGTCCTCATCAAAAAAATCAACTGGTATATTGTCAAATCTAAATTATCAAGATATGTATAATTTATTAGGAGGACGAATTATGGATAGAATATTTGTAGAACATAGATTATGGTTAAATTTTAAATGGAATAGTTATAGACAAAATAATAAAAAATAAATATTATAAAAATTATATTTATAATGATAAATAAAAACTTTTTATTTACTAACGCGTGAATTATATTCTCCAGTTCTGGTATCTACTTTAATTATATCGCCAATTTGAATAAACAATGGAACTTTTATGGTTGCTCCAGTACTTAATTGACATAATTTCATATGTTTAGTATTCATAATAAAATTTGATTTAAATTTTGAGATAATGTGTGTAACTTTTAATTTAACAAAATTATGCATAATAATAGAAATAGGTTTTTCATTCCATAAAGTAATAATATATTTATTTTGTTCTATTAACCATTGATTATTATTTTTGATAATTTCTTTATCTAAAGATAATTGATCGAAATTTTTATGATTCATAAAATACCAAAAATCTTTATCATGATAAATATATGTTAATAAAACATCAACAACATTTGCACTATATAAAAAATCAGTAGATCTAAACGTTTTTTCTACTAATTGATTATTTATAATTTTTCGTAATTTTACTCTAGAAAATGTTTGTCCTTTCCCAGGTTTAACAAATTCTACTGATTCAATATAACATGGCTGTTTTTCAAATAATACTTTTAATCCAGATTTAAAGTTATTACTATAATATAGTATCATGATTATTAATTTTGACTCATAAAAAATAAAACATCATAATAATTACCCTTTCAAAATAAAAACATATCTTTAAAAGGGTAATTATTAATATATTTATAAATATATTAAAAAACTAGATTACATCATTCCACCCATTCCACCACCCATACCTCCAGCAGGAGAAGAGCTTAAATCATTTTTGTCTTCTTTAGGTAAATCTGTTACCATACATTCTGTAGTTATCATTAAACCAGCAACAGAACCTGCATATTGTAAAGCTGAACGAGTAACTTTTGTAGGATCTAATATACCAAAAGAAATCATATCTCCATATTCATCAATGGCAGCATTATATCCATAATTTCCTTTTCCAGCTTTCACATTATTTGTTACTACTGATGGTTCTTCACCAGAATTAGATACTATTTGACGTAAAGGTGCTTCCATTGCGCGTAATGCTACTCGAATTCCAACATTTTGATCTTCATTTTGACCAACAATATTAGAGATTTTTTCAGCTACTCTAATTAATGCTACTCCACCCCCAGCAACTACACCTTCTTCTACTGCTGCACGAGTTGCATGTAATGCATCTTCTACACGAGCTTTTTTCTCTTTCATTTCTACTTCAGTAGCAGCTCCAACTTTTAATACTGCTACTCCTCCAGATAATTTTGCTAAACGTTCATTTAATTTTTCTTTATCATAATCTGAAGTTGATTCGTGAATTTGTTGTTTAATTTGGTTAATTCTTGATTTAATTGCATTTTTGTTTCCTGAACCACCAATCACAGTAGTTGTATCTTTTGTAATTACTACACGTTTTGCTTGACCTAAATCTTCTAAAGTAGATTTTTCTAATTCCATTGCTAATTCTTCAGAAATAACTGTTCCAGAAGTTAATATTGAAATATCCTGTAACATTTCTTTTCTTCGATCTCCAAAACCAGGAGCTTTAACAGCAGCTACTTTTACTATTCCTCTCATAGAATTGACAACTAACGTAGCTAATGCTTCTCCTTCTAAATCTTCAGCAATAATTAATAACGGTTTACTTGATTTTGCAACAGCTTCTAAAATTGGTAATAATTCACGGATATTAGATATTTTTTTATCAGCCATTAAAATATAAGGATTATCTAATTCTATAATACCAGTTTCAGATTTATTAATAAAATAAGGTGAAAGATATCCACGATCGAATTGCATACCTTTTACAACTTCTAATTCATCCTGCAATCCAGTTCCTTCTTCTACAGTAATTACACCATCATTTCCTACTTTTTCCATTGCTTCTGCAATTAAAGAACCAACAGTTTCATCAGCATTAGCTGAAATAGTACCTACTTGGGTAATAGCTTTAGGATCAGAACATGGAACAGACATATTTTTTAATTCTTTTACAGCGTGAATTACAGCTTTATCAATACCACGTTTTAAATCCATAGGATTCATACCAGCAGCAACTGCTTTTAAACCTTCATTAACTATTGCTTGAGCTAATAAAGTAGCAGTTGTAGTACCATCTCCAGCCGCATCATTTGCTTTAGATGCAACTTCTTTAACCATTTGAGCGCCCATATTTTCAAATTTATCTTCTAATTCTATTTCTCGAGCTACTGAAACACCATCTTTAGTAATACTTGGAGCACCAAAAGATTTATCTAAAATAACATTTCTACCTTTAGGTCCTAAAGTTACTTTTACTGCATCTGCTAATACATTTACTCCACGAAGCATTTTTACTCTAGCTTCATTACCGAATTTTACATCTTTAGCTGCCATTTAATTTTTCCTTTAAGTCTTTTTAATGGATTTATAAAGAGTTTTACTCTTCAACAATTGCTAAAATGTCACTTTCAGTTAAAATTAACACTTCTTCATCATTGATTTTTTCTGTTTTAGCACCATATCCTTCATTAAAAATAACAGTATCACCAATCTTTACATCTAAAGCTTTAATTTTACCATTATCTAAAACACGACCATTACCTACTGCAATAATTGTTCCACGAGTAGATTTACCTGCAGCAGAACCCGTTAAAACAATACCTCCAGCTGATTTTAATTCTACTTCTTGTTTCTTAATAAGAACTCGATCATGCAATGGACGAATTTTCATTAAATAATGCTCCTAAATGTACTTTTAAAAATTTATTATTTATCTTTTTGAAATGTAAATATGATTGAATAATACGAATAAAACTTTAAATTTTTAAAAAATATATTATTAATCCTAATTAAATATATGGATAAAAAAAGAAATTTTCAAGGGTAAAATAATATTTTTTATATTAAATATTAAAAATTATATAAAATTTTAAAATAAATAAAAAATATATAAAAAATAAAAACAATTGACAAAACTTTAATTTTAATGTTTTAATAAAGATAATAATTGCCCGAATAGCTCAGTCGGTAGAGCAGGGGACTGAAAATCCCCGTGTCGGTGGTTCAATTCCGCCTTCGGGCAAATAATGTAAAATAATATTTTTTATTTACCAATACAAAAATTTGAGAAAATAGAATCTAAAACTTCATCTGATGTTACAGAACCTGTTATTTTATTAAAATAATTTTGAACTAATCTTAAATCATCTGCTAATAGTTCAAAATTTTTTAATTTTTTCCAATTTATTTGAGAAATTTGAATTTTTTTTCTAATTAATTGTAAAATATTTACATGACGACGACGCGCTGAAAATACTGATTCAAAAAAATTATTAACATTTAATCCTATAGCTTCTTGCTTTAAGTGATCTTTTAATATTTCAATTCCATCTCCAGTTTTAGCTGAAATAAAAATTTTTGATTTTCCAGTTTTTTTATCTATTTTAAGGTATGCTTTTTTATCTAATATATCTGATTTATTGAATAATATTGTTAATCTCGTTTTAGAAGGAAATTTTTTAGATAGATTTAAAAATACTTGATATAATTTTAATTGATTAGCATGAGAACTATCAATAACATATAAAATATGATCTGATAAGTTTATTTGTTGCCATGTTTTATTAATACCTAATATTTCTATAGTATTTTTTGTTGTTCTTAATCCTGCAGTATCTGTTATTTGAAAAATAATACCACCAATATTAATACATTCATGTATTAAATCACGCGTAGTTCCTTCAATATCAGTTACTATAGATGTATCATTTAATAATAACGAATTGAATATACTGGATTTTCCTGAATTAGGTTCTCCAACAATAACAACCTTAACACCTTCTTTTAAAATATTTCCAGAATATGCAATTTTATTCATCATATTTATATCATTTACAATAATATCTAACTCTGTATTAATTTTGTTATTTGATATAGTAATATCATCTTCAGGAAAATTAATTATTGTTTCAATCAATACTCGTAAATGAAGAATATTATTTATTAATGTATGAATTTTTTTTGAAAATAATCCTTGTAATGATCTTAATGAAGATTTTATACTTTCTTCAGAATTTGAATGAATTAAATCCATAATAGATTCAGCTTGAATTAAATCAATTTTACCATTCAAAAAAGCACGTTCTGAAAATTCTCCAGGGTTAGCTAAACGAACATGGTCAATAGATGTAATGGTTTTAATTAATAAATCTAAAATCACTGGATTACCATGTCCTTGTAATTCTAATACATCTTCTCCTGTAAAAGAATGAGGAGAAGGAAACCACAAAGCAATGCCTTTATCAATTATTGCACCAGAGGAATCTAAAAAAGATAAATAATTTACATATTTTTTAATGGGTATTTTACCTAATATTTTATATGCAACATCTTTTGATTTTGTACCTGATATTTTTAATATTCCAACACTTGATCTTCCATAAGGTGTAGATTGTGCTACTATAGTATCATCAAAAATCATACATACTGTACTTATTATTGAATATTTTATATTATAGTATAATTATATTATAAATTAATTAAATAATATTATGTATTTTTATTTTTTGTTATATTATTTCTATTAATAATAATTTGTTGTATAATAGTAACTATATTACTTACAGTGTAATAAAGAACTAAGCCTGAAGGAAACCATAAAAAAAATAATATAAATATTAATGGAATAAAATTGACTTTATTTGTATATGTAAAATTAATAGTGTTATTAGGTGCAGTATGTTGAATAAATAACATAGTAATACCCATTAAGACAGGTAAAATATATAATGGGTCTTTCCCAGATAAATCATGAATCCAAAACATAAAAGGTGTGTGTCTTAATTCAACTGAATTAGCTAATGTATAATATAATGCTAAAAAAAAAGGCATTTGAATTAATACAGGGAAAAAACTTCCTAATGGATTAACACATTCATTTTTATATAAATTTAATATTTCTTGATTTAATTGTATTTTATTATTTCTAAATTTTATTTGTAAATCTTGAATTTTAGGTTCTAATATTTTCATTTTAATCATTGAAAGATATTGAAATTTTGTTAATGGATATATTATTATTCGAATTAAAAATGTCATTAAAATAATTGAATAACCCCAATTTCCAACAAAGTTATACAATATACTTAAAATTGTGAAAAATGGTTTTGACAAAAACCATAACCAACCATAATCAACTGTACAATCTAAATAAGGAGCAATATGTGACATTTTATTTTGTATCTTTGGTCCAATCCAAAGAGTAGTTTGTAAAACTTTCATACTACCAGAATATACTGCAATATCTGGTGATTTATACCCAATAATAGCTTTAGAATAATCAAAACAAGATGTATAAATAATACTTTTTTCATGAAAATAAAAAATCCAAGAAATTAAAAAATATTTTTGAAATATTGAAATCCAACCAAAATTGGATAATAAATATAAATTTTTATTATTTATGATATTATCTAATGAACATCTATTATATTTCTCATATTCACTAGAATATGCCATATTTTTAAACGATTCAATTTTTAAATTCTTATTTTTTAAAATATTTTTATTTATTTGTGTATTAGTGTTATATTGTAATTCTCCAAAAATAGAAAATTTTAATAATAATGGTCCTGAATTAATAACTTTATATTTTATATCAATATTATAAGAGCTTTCTTTAAAAATAAAAGTTTTTAAAAAAATTATTCCATTTCCTAAAATAAACTGGATAGGAACATATAATATTTTTCTACCATTAACTAATTTGTAATAAATATGACTAGATGTATAATTTAAATTAGCATTAATATTTTTATAATAAATATTATTATCTAATAATTTGTTATTGATTTGATTAATAAGATTATATTTTTGTAATAATTTTATTTTTTTAAATGAGTTTAATTGTTTTTGATAAACTAATAATTTTACTGATTCTATATTACCAGTATGTAAATTAATTATTAAATCTATAACATTTGTTTTAATATAAATTAAGTATTTTTGATTTTTTAAATCTTGTAACTGTATACTTTTTAAATTATTAGATAATATGTTATCTTTCATTTTTACACTATGTGCTTTAATATAACACATTTTCCATAATAAAAATGAAAACAATAAAAATAAAAAAATAAAAAAATTACGTTGCAAAACTTTCATTGTGATTCTCTATTATTGTAATTATCTTTATATATCATATATTATTAACATGTAAAAACTAATACCCAACTCTTGAAATAATATGAATATTCATTCATAGAAAATATTTAAAAATTTTAAATATATTGATAATGACGAATCCATAAATATTTAATTTTTTTTTTTAAATTTTTTGTTTTAATTATTAAAATATTTTTTTTTACTATCAGAATAAAATCTAAAGATAACAAATGATGCTGTACTAATCTAAAACTTTCTCTAATAATTCTTTTAATTTTATTACGTTTATAAGAATATTTAGAGACTTTTTTAGATACAATGATACCAAGTCTAGGAAAATTAAAATGATTATAACGACTCAATATAGTTATTTCGCAATATTCAGTCTTTATTGGTTTTTTAAAAACATAATTAAAAGAATGAGATTTCAATAAACGTAATTTTTTAGAAAATAATAATCGATTATTTTTTTTAATCATTCAGAGGAAATAGTTAAACGAGAGCGCAATTTATTGCGACGACGTGATAAAATATAACGACCACCTTTTGTTTTCATTCTAATTCGAAATCCATGTACTCTATTTCGTTTTAAACGAGAAGGTTGAAAAGTACGTTTCATAAAAATTTACCTATATTTTTAAATAAACTCTATTATAGTATTTTAATAATAACTTTATTATAAAAATAAAAAAAATACAATTTAATTTATATAATATTAATCTGTATGAAAAAATATTTTATTAATATAAAAAATTTATTAAATAATTTTATATATTATTCAATAGCAATATTATTAATATAAGATTAAATTTCCAATAATAGAGAAAATAAATATGTGTAAATGATACAAGTTTATTTAAAATATGGTACAATATTAAAATAATATATTTTAATAGAATAAAAATTTAATATTTAATAAAAATTTTAATGATAAAATATATACTATTGTTAAAATCATTATTTAAAATTATTTATAAATTATGTATTACATATATTATTTATGGTAAATATACAAAAATCAATAAATCACAATCTTTTAAAATTGAATATATTAAAAATATAATTACATATAACTATATAATATATATATTTTAAAAAATATATTTACATCAATAATTATTCTATTCAAAAAAAAGATTCTTACATTCATTTAAATTTTATTATCTTAAAATGAACTTTATTATAAAAAGAAAAAATATATTAAAACCTCTTCAAAAATTAAATAGTTTAATATCAATAAATCATGAAAATCCTAATATTAATAACATTTTATTTAAAATTAAAAATAATTATTTGTTTTTAATTAGTACTAATTTAGAAATCGAATTAATTGTTAAAGTTTCTTGTATTAAAATTTATGAAACTGAAAAGATTAGTGTATCTGGAAAAAAAATATTAAATATTATTCGTAGCTTTCCTGTTGATTCTATAATTCATATTAAAATAGAAAAAAACAATATGAAAATAATATGTAAAAATATTTACTTCTTACTTTCTATTTTATCTGGAATGAATTTTCCAAAATTTAAAAAAGAAAAAAAAACATTTAACATTGATATATCACAAAAAAAATTTAAAGATATTATTTATAATACACAATTTGCTATGGCTAAACAAGATGTGCGACATTATTTAAATGGAATATGTCTTGAAATTAATAAAAATAAAATATCTGTTATTGCTACTGATGGTTATCGAATATCTATATCCAGTATTATGATGACTAAATTTATATCATCATATCATTCAGTAATTATACCTAGAAAAACAGTTATAGAATTAATCAAATTATTAAATGATGTTGATTTACCATTTAATTTATGTATTGGAAATAAAATAATTCAATTTTATATTAATGAATATATTTTTTCAAGTAAATTAATTGATAACGATTTTCCAGATTATAAAAATTTATTAATAAAAAATTTTGACGTAGAAATAAAAATCAATCGTCATAAATTAAAACAAGCACTTAATCGAGCCTCTATTTTAACACATCAAAAAACTCAAGGTGTTAAATTACAATTTGGTCATGGAGAATGTATTGTTACAGCTTATAATGAACAAGAAGAAAAAATTAAAGAAAAATTTTTAGTTAATTATTCTGATAAAATCATAGAATTAACAATGAATGTTCATTATATACTAGAAGTAATCAATGTTATTAAAAATGATTTTATTAAAATATTATTAAATAATTCCACATCAAGTATTTATATAAAAGATCACCAAGAATTTCATTCTGTATATATTATTATGCCATTAATTTTGTAAAAATTAATTTATTAATATACAAATTAAAAATATATTTAAGGAAAATTAATGTTTAATTCGTACAATTCATCTAGTATTAAAATTTTAAAAGGATTAGATGCAGTTCGAAAAAGACCAGGAATGTATATTGGAAACACAGATGATGGAAGTGGATTGCATCATATGGTATTTGAAGTCGTAGATAATTCTATAGATGAAGCATTAGCTGGTTATTGTAAAACCATTAAAATAACGATTCATTCTGATAACTCTGTTTCTATAAAAGATGATGGTAGAGGTATACCTGTTGATCAACATCCTGAAGAAAAAATATCTGCTGCAGAAGTTATTTTAACTATGTTACATGCAGGAGGTAAATTTGATAATAATACATATAAAATATCTGGTGGATTACATGGAGTAGGTATTTCTGTAGTTAATGCATTATCAGAAAAACTGAAAATAACAATATATCGTAACAAAAAAATATATCAACAAATATATTCAAATGGAAAATCTATTAGTTCACTAAAAATAATAGGAAAAACTAAAAATACAGGTACTAAAATTAGATTTTGGCCTAGTTATCAAATTTTCACACATAATTTAAATTTTAAATATGAAATACTTGCTCAAAGATTACAAGAATTATCTTTCTTAAATCCAAAAGTTCAAATTTCTATACAAGATATTGCTAAAAATTTACATGAAAAATATCATTACAAAGGAGGAATAAAAGCATTTATCAAATTTTTAAGTAAAAATAAAAATCCAATTCATTCTCAAATTATATATTGTAATACTATTAAAAATAGTATTGCAGTAGAAATGGTTATGCAATGGAATAATTCATTTACAGAAAATATTTATTGTTTTACAAATAATATTCCACAAAAAGAAGGTGGAACGCATTTATCTGGATTTAGAACCGCTGTAACAAGAACATTAAATAATTATATTAATAAAGAAGGTTATGATAAAAAAAATAAAATTCATACTATTGGAGATGATATACGAGAAGGATTAATTGCAATTATATCAATAAAAATTGCTAATCCTAGATTTTCTTCACAAACGAAAGAAAAATTAGTATCATCCGAAGTTAAATCAGTGGTAGAATCAATAATTACAGAACACCTTTTAGATTTTCTTTTAGAAAATCCTCAAGATTCTAAAATTATTATTAATAAAATTATTTGTGCAGCTAAAATTAGAGAAGCTGCTAAAAAGATACGAGAAATTAGTAAAAAAAAAGGATTACTGGATTTAACAGGATTACCTGGAAAATTATCGGATTGTCAGGAAAAAAATCCAAAACTGTCAGAAATTTATTTAGTTGAAGGAGATTCTGCTGGAGGTTCTGCAAAACAAGGTCGAAACCGAAAAAATCAAGCAATTCTTCCATTAAAAGGAAAAATTTTAAATGTAGAAAAAGCAAAATTTGAAAAAATGATATCATCTAAAGAAATAGGAACAATTATTACAGCTTTAGGTTGTGGTATTGGAAAATTAGAATATAATCCTGAAAAATTAAGATATCATAGTATTATTATTATGACAGATGCAGATATTGATGGATCACATATTCGAACATTACTTTTAACTTTTTTTTATCGTCATATGCCAGAAATTATTGAACGTGGACATATTTATATTGCACAACCTCCATTATATAAAATTAAAAAAGGAAAAACAGAAATATATGTACACAATCATGAAGAAATGTACAAAAAACAAATACAAATAGCTTTAGAAAAAATTATATTAAATCATAAAAATTTAAATCAACAAAAAACTAACTCTAAAAAATTTAAAAAAATCATTTTAAAATATCAAAAAATAAAACATATTTTTAAAAAAAATATATATAATTTTTCTAATGAAATCATTTATGCATTAATGAATCAACCAATACTAGATAATTTACATAACAAAAAAAATGTACAAAGTTGGTTAAACCAAATAATTATATTTTTAAACGATAAATCTCATTATATTCAATATTCAGGGAAAATTAAAGAAGATTTTAATAAAAACATCTTTGAACCAATCATATTAACATATAATAAATTAAATTCACAAAAATCTCTATACCATGTTACTGAAAAATTACTATTAAGTAATGAATATCATGAAATAAAAAAAATTCAAAAAAAATGGGATATTTTAATTAATCAAAGTAACCACTTAATAAAAGGAAATAAAGAACTATTTATTACAAATTTACAATCTACCATAAAATGGTTATTAAAAGAATCACAAAAAGAAATACATATACAAAGATATAAAGGTTTAGGAGAAATGAATCCCGAACAATTATGGATAACTACTATGAATCCAGAAACTCGAAATATGTTACAAGTAACTATTAAAAATGCTATTTCTGCTAGTCAGTTATTTCATATTTTAATGGGTGATTTAGTTGAACCTAGAAGACATTTTATAGAACAAAATGCTCTTAAAGTAACAAATATTGATATTTAATTATATAAAATACAATGTCTATAATTATGATATTGTATTACAATCGGCAGGACTAATGTATCTATTATATAATAGTTTTCTACCTGCCGTTATTTTACAATAAATATATTTTTTTTAACTTTTCATCATTTCAATTGTTTTTAATTTTGATATAATTTTTGCTAATTTTATTTTTAAATTCATGATTGTTTGACATAAATTACCACTTATAAAACATTGTTCTATTATTTTTTGTTGTTTTAAAATTTCATGTTTATTTAAATCTGAACCTAAAATTGCTTTTTTTGATAATATATTAATTATATTTGGTTGAACTTCTAAAATACCTCCAGATAAATAAATATATTCTTTTTGATTATCTTCTTTTACAATACATAATGGTCCAAATTTAATAGCAGCTAATAATGGAGCATGACCTGCATAAATATCTAACTCACCTATAATACTAGTAAGATGAATTTTTTTAATATATCCAGAAAATAAAATACCTTTAATATTAACTACATCTAAATAACACTTCATAAATTATACCTATATCTTAATAAATACAGTTAAATTTTTATAAAATTTTAGATTTTTTTATTACTTCTTCAATAGAACCAACCATATAAAAAGATTGTTCTGATATATGATCAAATTCACCTTCTATAATGCCTTTAAATCCTCGAATATTATCTTTTAAAGAAACATATTTTCCTGGAAATCCAGTAAATACTTCAGCAACAAAAAATGGTTGAGATAAGAATTTTTGTATCTTTCTTGCTCGAGAAACTAATAATTTATCATGTTCTGATAATTCATCCATACCTAATATTGCTATTATATCTTTTAATTCTTGATATCGTTGTAAAATAGATTGTACATTGCGCGCTGTATCATAATGTTCTTGTCCAATTAATTCAACATCTAATTGACGACTAGTAGAATTAAGAGGATCAACTGCTGGATAAATACCTAATTCAGCAATACTTCTACTTAATGTAATTGTAGAATCTAAATGTGCAAAAGTTGTTGCTGGAGCAGGATCTGTTAAATCATCAGCAGGAACATAAACAGCTTGTATTGAAGTAATTGAACCTTTTTTGGTTGAAGTAATACGTTCTTGTAATATTCCCATTTCTTCTGATAATGTAGGTTGATAACCTACGGCAGATGGCATTCTTCCAAGTAAAGCTGAAACCTCTGTACCAGCTAATATATATCTATATATATTATCAATAAATAATAATACATCTCGACCTTCATCACGAAATTTTTCTGCTATTGTTAATCCTGTAAAAGCTACTCGTAATCTATTACCTGGCGGTTCATTCATTTGCCCATATATTAAAGATACTTTATCTAAAACATTAGAATCATGCATTTCATGATAAAAATCATTTCCTTCTCTTATTCTTTCTCCAACTCCAGTAAATACTGAATATCCAGAGTATTGTATTGCAATATTACGAATTAATTCCATCATATTAACTGTTTTACCTACTCCTGCACCTCCAAATAAACCAACTTTCCCTCCTTTAGCAAAAGGACATATTAAATCAATTACCTTAATTCCAGTTTCTAAAATTTCTTTTGAATTAGATTGTTCTTGATATTTAGGTGCTTCTCTATGAATTTCCCAATATTCTGGATCTTTTCCATATTCATTTTTTATTGGCCCTTTCATATCAATAGGTTGACCTAATACATTAATAATCCTTCCTAATGTAGGTTTTCCGACAGGAATTTTAATATAATGTCCTAAATTAATTACTGATAATCCACGTTTTAAACCATTAGACGAACCCATTGCAATAGTTCGTACGATACCTGATCCTAATTGCTGTTGCACTTCTAAAATTAATATTTTACTGTGATATCGTACTTCCAACGCATAATATATTTTAGGAATATATTTCTGAGAAAATTCTACATCTACTATAGCACCAATAATCTGGATAATCTTTCCAGTAGTCATATTCATTCCTTAATTTAATTCAAACATTTTCTGAAATAATTGATGCTCCTGAAATAATTTCAATTAATTCTTGAGTAATACTAAATTGACGAATCTTATTATAAGTAATTTGTAATTCCTTAATCATATTATCACTATTATCTGATGCAGTTTTCATAGCTAACATACGAGCGGATTGTTCACTCACAATATTCGATAAAACACATTGAAAAATTTGAAATGTAATATATTCATTTAATAATACATCAATATTACATAAATCATCAAATTCACACAAATAATCCCAATCATTATTATGTAAAATATATTTATTTTTTTTTTTATATTTTATTACATTAAATGGTAATAATTGTTTACAATTTAATGTATAAGAAATTTCACTGTTAAATTTATTACTAATAATAAATAATTTATCAATTTTTTTTTCTTTATATTCTTTTAAAATATCTTGTGAAAATTGTATTAGTTCTGATTGTTTAATATCATCAGTCAAATCTATAATTTTTTTAATGTTTTGAAATTTTAAACGATTGAAAAAAGACAACCCTTTTAATCCTATAATATATAAATTACATGTAATATGAGAATTTAAATATTTTTTAATCATTTCATTAGTTACTTTAAATATATTAGTATTTAAACTACCACATAATCCTTTATTTGTAGAGATTATTATAATTCCAATATTTTTTACTTTTTTTTTAGATTGAAAAAAAAAATGTCTATATTTTAAATTACTTTTTGATATATGTAAAATAATTCTATTAATAATACATGAATATGGTTTAATAAATAATAACTTTTTTTTTAACTTTTTCATTTTAGAAATAGCAATCATTTCCATAGTTCGTGTAATTTTTTTTGTATTTATTATACTATCAATTTTAGTTTTTATAGTTTTTACATTGGTCATTTAATGCCTTTATATTTGTCAAACTAATAAAATTTTAAAATACTACTATTTACTTTGATCATACTCTTTAAAAAAATTTTCAATAATTTTTTGAAACTGTTTCTTAATAGTTTTATTATAACATCCTAAATTATTAATTTTCTTGACCAAATCATGATAATTATTATTAAAATAAATTAATATTAATTTTTCAAAAGAAGAAATTTTATCTATATCAATATCATTAATAAATCCATATTCTACTGCAAAAAGAATAAGAGATTGTTCAGCTATAGATAAAGGAGAATGTTGTTTTTGTTTCAAAATTTCAGTTATTTTTTGTCCATAATGTAATTGTTTTCTGGTATTATCATCTAAATCAGAAGAAAATTGAGAAAATGCAGCTAATTCTCGATATTGAGCTAAAGCGGTTCTAATTTTACTAGATAATAATTTAATAATATTTGTTTGAGCTGCACTACCTACTCTAGAAACAGAAATTCCAGGATTAATAGCAGGTCTAATACCTATATTAAATAAATTAGATTCTAAAAAAATTTGACCATCAGTAATAGAAATAACATTAGTAGGTATAAATGCAGATACATCTCCTAATTGTGTTTCTATAATAGGTATAGCAGTTAATGATCCTGTTCTATTATTAACTAATCCATTACTTCTTTGATAAACACTTTTAGTATTAATACGAGCAGAACGTTCTAATAATCTGGAATGTAAATAAAATATATCTCCAGGAAAAGCTTCTCTTCCAGGAGGCCTTTTTAGTAATAATGAAATTTGACGATAAGAAATAGCGTGTTTTGATAAATCATCATATACAATTAAAGCATTTTCTCCTCGATCACGAAAATATTCACCTATAGCACATCCAGAATACGGTGATAAATATTGCATAACTGGTGATTCAGAAGCAGAGGCAACTACTATAATAGTATTCGATAATGCATTATGTTCTTCTATTTTTTTTACTACATTTAATACTGTTGATTGTTTTTGGCCTATTGCAACATAAATACAAAATACATTTGATTTAGATTGATTAATAATTGTATCTATTGCAATTGTAGTTTTTCCTGTTTGTCGATCTCCAATAATTAATTCTCTCTGTCCTTTTCCAATTGGTATCATTGTATCTATAGCTTTATAACCAGTATGAATAGGTTCAGAAATAGATTGTCGTTCTATTACTCCAGGAGCTTCTTGATCAATAGGTAAAAATTCATTACTAATAATTGCACTCTTCCCATCAATAGGTACACCTAAAGCATTCACTACCCGTCCTAATAAATTTAATCCTACAGGTATTTCGAGAATATGACCTGTAGAATATACACGCATACCTTCTGTTATATTTAAATATGATCCCATCACTACTGCACTAACAGAATCTCTTTCTAAATTTAATGCTAATGCATATTGATTTTCTGATATTAATATCATTTCTCCAAACATAACATGAGTGATTCCATAAATACGTATAATACCATCACTCACTGAAATAATTATACCTTCATTATGCACTTGTTTAACTACATCAAATTTAGAAATACGTTCTTTAATAATTTCACTAATTTCAATAGAATTTAATTGCATTTCTTATTTTTTCTCTTTTAAGATAATAAAACATTAGATAATTTTTTTAAATTACTTAAACTACATATATCAATCACAACATCATCAGATCTTAAAATTATACCATCTAATATTGATGAATCCTGTTGTAATGTTAAATTAATTTTCTTATTTAATCGTTTTTCTAAATTTTTATGAATATATTGAATTTGTTTTTTATAAAAATGAAAAGGGGATATCAATTCAATATCAATAATATTTTTATAATAGTTGTAAAATTTTGTAAAACAATAAAAAATACTATCTAATATTTTTAGTCTTTTATTAGTAGCTAATAATTTAATAAAATTTTGAGCATATATATCCATTTCTTGATTGCAAATACTAAAAAAAACTTTTAATATAATAACTGGAGAATAAATATCAGAAAGAAATTTTTTCATTTCTTTACATGTGGAAACTATGGAAAATAATTTCAAATTTTTTTTCCAAATTTCTAAAGACTTATGTTGAATGGAAAAATCAAATATTGCTTTAGCATAAGGACGAGCTATTGTTATATCTTTAAACACTGATTATTCTCCAAAATATAATTATTGTAATTTAATAGTTAATTGATTTATTAAATCAATATTTTTTTCTTTATTAGCGGAAGATTTAATTATTTTTTCTGCTATATTAATTGCTAAAATACTAATTTGTTGAATTAATTCATGTTTAATTTGTTCTTTTTTAATATTAATTTCATAATTAGCTTGCAATAATATTTTTTTTTTTTCTTGTTCTGCTTGTAATTTAGCTTGTTCTAAAATAATTAATTTATTATGATTTGCTTGCTTTAAGATTAAAATAGCTTTTTTTTGAGATCTATTAATTATTTCATTACTTTTCGTTTTTAATAATTCTAAATCTTTTCTAGATTTTTCTGCAGTTGATAATGCTATAAAAATTTCTTGTTTTCTTTTTTCTATAGTATTAATAATTTTTGGCCAAATAAATTTCATACAAAACCAAATAAATAAAACAAACGAAATAGATTGCCCTAGAATGGTTGCATTTAAATCCATAAATTATTTACCTTCTTATTTAAAGAATGTACTTTAAAAATTACATCATAAATCTTATATTTATCCTGAAAGAGCAAAAATGATATATAATGATAATCCTACTGCGATCATTGGAATAGCATCTACTAATCCCATAACTATAAAAAACTGTGTACGTAATATAGGAATTAAATCAGGTTGTCGAGCTGCACCTTCTAAAAATTTTCCTCCAAGAATACCAATTCCAATTGCTGCTCCAATAGAAGCTAATCCAATCATAATAGAAGCTGCAAAATAAAGTATATCTGTATTTATACTTGCCATAAAAATCCTTTAAAATATTAAAAATATAATTAATTTTTTTTAGAAGCCATTGATAAATATACAATAGTTAAAACCATAAAAATAAATGATTGCAATAAAATTACTAAAATATGAAAAATAGCCCATGGGACACTTAATATCCATTGTGACCACCATGGTAATAATCCGGAAATTAAAATAAATACCATTTCACCAGCATACATATTACCAAATAATCGTAACGATAATGAAATTGGTTTAGATAATAATGATATTATTTCAAGAATACAATTTAATATAGAAAATATTATATGATTAAAAGGATGTAAAGTTAATTCTTTTATAAATCCATAAATACCTTTTATTTTAAAACTATAAAAAATCATTAAAATAAAAATTACTATAGATATAGAAATAGTAATATTAATATCAGCAGATGGAACAATTTTAATAATAGGTATTCCAAAAAATATTTTTAATAAATATGGTAAAAAATCTATGGGAATTAAATCCATAGAATTCATTAAAAAAATCCAAATAAAAATTGTCATAGATAACGGAGCAATTAATATACTATTTCTAGAATACATATCTTGAACATTTTTATTTATAAAATTTATTATTAATTCAGTAAAAATTTGTAATTTTGTCGGTTTTTGAATAGATAAAGAGGTAGAAATCGTATAAAAAAAAAATAAAAATGTAATACCTAAAAATAATGAAAATAATATTGAATCTAAATTAAAAATCCAATATGTATTCGGTGTATAGTGAATATTAATCAATTTTAAATTACGTAAATCTATTTGTAAATGATGTAAATGATGACTAATATAATTTTCAGAATTAAATATTTTTTCTAAAACCATAAAAATAATTACCTTAATCAACCAAAATAAATAATATTTCAATATGTAATAAAAAATAAAAAATATTATTAAATATATATTAACATAATCTATAACATCTTATATATTAAAGATATACACTTATATATAATTAAAAAGTTTAAATATTATTTACATAAATTTAAAATATTTTTTTGAAGATAAATTAATAAAATCGATATTGCTGCTGGTGTAATACCGGAAATTCTTGTTGCTTGACCTATAGAAAAAGGTTTGTAATAATTTAATTTTATTGCTACTTCATTTGATAAACCTACAACATTATTATAATCTAAATTTAACGGTAAAAACGTATTTTCGTGTTTTAAATGTTTCATAATTTCTTTATTTTGACGTATAATATATCCATGATATTTGATTTGTGTTACTACTTCGTTAAATGCATTCATATCACTTTTTTTGTTATAAAAAATATTAGATTTATATAAATTTTCAAATGTTATTTCAGGTCTTTTTAATAATTCTACTCCAGTAATTTCTTTTGTTAATATTATATTAAAAATATTATTTAATTTTATTGCATCTTTAGAATTAGGATAAATTTGAATATTTTTTAAACGCTTTATTTCTTTTTGTATATTTTCTATCTTTTTATTATATATATTCCATCTAATTTGATCAATCAATCCAAAATTTTTAGCTATTTTTGTTAATCTTAAATCCGCATTATCTTCTCTCAATGTTAATCGATATTCAGATCGAGCAGTAAACATACGATATGGCTCATTTGTACCTTTTGTACATAAATCATCAACTAAAACACCTAAATAAGCTTGATTTCGTTTTGGATACCACCCGTTATTAGTACCAGAAGCATATAAACTTGCATTTAAACCTGCTAATAAACCTTGAGCTGCAGCTTCTTCATAACCAGTAGTACCATTAATTTGACCTGCAAAAAACAGTCCATTAATAAATTTACTTTCTAAAGTTGGTTTTAAACCTCTAGGATCAAAAAAATCATATTCTACAGCATATCCTGGTCGAATAATTTTTGCATATTTAAAACCTTTAATAGAAGTGATAAATTCTTGCTGTATGTGAATTGGAAGACTAGTTGATATACCATTAGGATATGCTTCAATACATGATAATCCTTCTGGTTCTATAAAAATTTGATGATTTTTTCGATCTGGGAAACGAACAATTTTATCTTCAATAGAAGGGCAATAACGTGGACCTATTCCATTAATAATACCAGAATATATAGCACTTTTTTGTAAATTTTTTCTAATAATATCATGTGTATATTCATTAGTATGAGTAATAAAACATGATATTTGTCTAGGATGTTGTGATTTTTTACCAATAAATGAAAAAACAGGTTCAGGGGTATCTCCTTTTTGAATTAATAAAGAATGAAAATCTATAGTACGTATATCTATTCTAGGTGGTGTTCCAGTTTTTAATCTACCTACTTTTAATGGTAATTCTCGTAATCTATGAGATAAAGGTATAGAAGATTGATCACCAATACGTCCACCTATATAACTTTCTAATCCTAGATAAATTTTACCACCTAAAAAAGTACCGGTAGTTAAAATAGTTGATTTAGAATAAAAAACAAATTGATTTTTTGTTTTTACCCCCAATACTTGATTATTTTTAATTATTAAATCATTTACTTCTTCTTCAAGAATAATTAATTTTTTTTGATTCATTAATTTAGTAGTAATAAATTTATTATATAATGTTCTATCAATTTGAACACGAGTTGAACGAACAGCAGGACCTTTAGTTGCATTTAATATACGAAATTGAATACCAGAATGATCTGCAGCAACAGCCATAACACCACCTAATGCATCAATTTCTTTGACTAAATGACTTTTTCCAATTCCACCTATTGCAGGATTACATGATAAACAACCTAAATTTTTAATTTTTTGTGTTAATAATATAGTTTTATAACCCATTCGTGAAGAAGCTAATGCTGCTTCAGTACCTGCATGACCTCCACCAATAACAATAACATCAAAACAATTATGATAAGAAGACATTTTAATATCCTTATATTTCCATATATTCCTATGTATTGCTATATATTACTTAATATTATGAAAATATTTATATCATACTAAATAGTATAATAAATAATAACAAAATATAAAAGATAAAAATATAAATTATTTTTATGAAAATATATCTATCATTATCAAATCATTTTTAATATTACTGAATCATATTTTTGATATTTATTTTATTAACTGAATAAATTTAATAATATTTATTATATACTTATTAATTATATTTTATAATTATATAAATAATAATTAAATAATTTATTTAAATTTATTAAAATATATAATTTATTAAAATTAGTTTTGAATATTCATATAAATTTTTAAAATAATTATTATATATTTG